>CACZPD010000172.1 GCA_902782955.1 uncultured Erysipelotrichaceae bacterium | reverse complement strand
GGATGGGAAAACATCAGTGATGTCCAGGCAGGCGCCATGATCTCTGCAGGTATCACCTCGGAAGGCAATGTGGAGATATCACTTGACATGCTGGATGATAGAACCAGCGAGAACATCATGCGCAGGGTCAATAAATGGTCCAATATCCGTTTCCTTGCGGTCAGCGGAAATACGATCATCGCTGTTGACCAGTCCGGAAAAATGTACGGGGCAGGAGACAATACCTATCATCAGTATGATGTGAATGAAGATGACCCGGAAGATGAACCTGAAGCGGAACCGCTTGGGGCTGTTCAGAATATCGGCTTCTCTGTATCGACAGGAAACATCAATGTCAGCTGGGATCCGGTACAGAATGCGGATTATTATATCGTCGGCATCAATACATCACCCGCAAAAGAACAGCGTGTTTCCGGTGTGACCACCAGTTTCCCGGCATCCGTGCTGAAGGATGGGGAGACCTATAAAATTACGATCACTGCCTGTGCAAACAATGAAAATGCATATGCACCGGGCGAACCGGTTACAGTGGAATATAAATACAACATGAAGACTATTCAGCTGAATTCACCTGAAGGGCTGAATGCCCAGCTGAATGAAAACGGTTCCTGGACTTTCACCTGGAACAAAGTAGATCACGCAGATTATTATGTATTCTATTTTGACAACGGAAATGGTGCGGAAGTAAATGATCCTATGTATACTGTCTCAGAAGGGCTGACGGCCGGACAGACTTATGTTGTCAAGGTAAAAGCAGTATCCAAAGCTGATCAGTATACGGATTCACAGCCGACAGAAGGGCAGTTCCGGTATGCCGGCGTGGATTATCAGGTAACCATCAATCTCCATGACACTTCCGGTAAATCTGTGAAAAAGTTTGATGTACGTGTCAAAGGCGGTGCTTACACATATAACGAACTTGTCGGAGACAATGTGCCTGAAGGCTATGAAATTGCCGACAAGCTGGAAATGATCGAAATCTATCAGAAACAGACACTGAATATTCTGGTGAATGAGATCCGGACGGAAGAAGCGGAACCTTCGGAAGGATAAGAATATAGTATGGAAAAGATCTGGTATTATATGAACGCGGACAAAACAAAATACGGTCCTTTTACGGACCGTGAGCTTGTAGGTCTGATCCAGCACGAGATCCTGAATGAGGATTCCTGGATATGGATGCCTGATATGGATAACTGGGTAAAAATCGGGAATTCCATCTATTCAGTCTATCTGCCGCATTAAGATCATCGTAAAAGATGATCTTTTTTAAATGCCGAAGGCCCAGTGAACATAATAGATCAGGCCGGTCAGGAGCGTTACGAGGAATCCGAGGATATAGGGTTTGGCAAAGTATCTGATCATGGCAGCGTATTCCCTTGTGATGGCGCTGGGCCAGTAGTAAGCGGCCACATGCGCGCCGGCGCCTTCCAGCGGGAAGTCCAGGTTCTTTGCGTAGACCATGGCCCTGAGGACATGGTAATTGCTTGTGACTAGACATGTATACTGCCTGCCGCCGCGTGAGCGGATGATCATCTGGGAGTTGCGCAGGTTTTCCATTGTGCTGGATGACTGGTTTTCGATCAGAATATCAGCCGGCGGGATGCCGCGGTCGATTAGGTATTTCATCATGGCTTCCGCTTCGCTGATCGATTCGCCCGGACCCTGTCCGCCTGAACAGATCAGTTTGACGGAAGACAGGCTCGTCTCATAGATCCGTACCGCTTTTTCGATCCTTTCGGCAAGCAGTTTTGATACCTGGTTTCCGTTCATGAGCCCGCATCCGAGAATGATGACGTAATCAACATCGATCCGGCGGGGAATGATCTGGACGACTGCCGAATACAGCATGAATGCGAGAAATACAATGGAAACATAGAGGACGATCCAGCCGAATGTAAACAGCACGATCGGCGGCCACGGACTTGCGAACGCATGCCGGTGAACGACCGCAAAGATGAACGCCGCTTCTCCCGCAAGGATAAAGCACGCATACAGGATGGAAAGGGAATTGCTTAATGAGAAACGCTCTTTCTTCAGGATCACATAGCCGTTTGCGAATAACAGGAGAGGGACAACAAGACCCATGAAAAACAGGAAGACGACAAGCAGGACCGTCAGAAGGGAGCCGGTGCCGGTTTCCTGGAATGTCACCAGCATGTCGATGATCAGGGAAAGGATAAAGAACAGAAGATAGATGCTGTTGCGGAAGCGTCTTCTGTCCCTGATCAGGGAAGTGACAAATAATATAAAGAAGATCGCCGAAACGATCACAAACATGTTGTCGAGCAGATATTCCATAGGAGTATTATCGCACAATACAGACAGCAGCACATGTATGATTTGCAGGAACCGGTATCTTTTCAGTGACGAAATAAACGTTTTGATTTATACTATTTGAGAAACCGGTGATCGGGACCAGTACTGCAGATTATATCTTTCCATCAGAGAGGGTGTATCCGGTGAAAGCACCCGGAAGAGAGCTGCGGGAATGCACCCGGGAGGGTTCCTCCGATAATGTAGGGGGAAACGTATGCGGGCGTTATCCGTTTGAGAAGCAAGAAAAGTGGAACCACGTGAAACGCGTCTTTTTGTAAGATGCGTTTTTTTGAAGAAGGAGGTAGGTATGATCCGCTTATATAATACAAAGACATTACAGACAGAAGAATTCAGACCCATCGAGGAAGGAAAGGTCAAGATGTATGTCTGCGGACCGACGGTCTACAATCATGCGCATATCGGCAATGCCAGGCCGATGGTGGTCTTCGACGTCCTGAAGCGTCTGTTCGAAGCAGAGGGATATGAAGTTCTCTATGTATCCAACTTCACCGATGTGGATGACAAGATCATCAATAAGGCAAGGGAAGAAAATACAACAGAAGGCGTCATTGCCGAACGATATATCAAGGCATATACGGATGTCCGCAAACAGCTGAATACGGAGATTCCGGATATTACACCGAGAGTCACGGAGACGATGGACCAGATCATCGCCTTCATCGATGACCTTGTAAAGAGCGGACATGCCTATGAAGTGGACGGGGATGTATATTTCTCCGTTGACAGCGTGCCGACATACGGGGAGATCTCCCATCAGAAACTGGATGCCCTGGAAGCCGGCGCCAGGATTGAAACCAATACACAGAAGAAGAATCCGTATGACTTTGCTTTATGGAAGAAGACGGAATACGGGATCAAATGGAACAGCCCGTGGGGCGAAGGAAGACCCGGATGGCATACAGAATGCGTTGTTATGATCAACAACAATATGGGACCGCTGATCGATATCCACGGCGGCGGTATGGACCTCCGTTTCCCGCATCATGAAAATGAAGCTGCCCAGCAGGAAGCCCTGCACGGCAACAGTCTGGCCAACTTCTGGATCCATAACGCCATGGTCAACATCGACGGGGAAAAGATGTCCAAATCCCTCGGCAATGTTCTGTGGGCAAAAGATATTACCGAAAAGCTGGGAACGAATCTGACCCGATGGCTGATGAGTTCTGTCCATTACAGAAAAGAACTGAACTTCTCCGACGAGACGATCGAAACCGCAAGGAAAGAACTGGAAAGAGTACTCAACCCGCTCCGTCAGACCGATATCAAGGCATCCCTCGCGGATGCGGATACCGGTACGGCATATGACGCAGATTCCTACCGCGCGTTCCTCGACTGCCTGGATGATGATCTGAATACGCCGAATGCCTACGCAGTCATTTTCGATACCGTCAAGAAGCTGAATACGGCACTCCGCCAGAGGGAGATCGATTTCGCGCAGGCAGGTCTTTACAGGAACAGTGTGGAGAAAATGTTGAATGTTCTCGGAATCACTGTGGAAAAAGTTGTGCTCAGTGAGGAAGACAGGGAACTGTTCCGTGAATGGAATGCGGCCAAAAAAGAAAAGGATTTCGCGAAGGCTGATATCTTCCGGGCAAAGCTCATGGAGAAAGGGCTGGCGTAATGAATCCGAATGACTGTTCCGGCAGGACACTGGCATTTCTCGGTGATGCTGTCTGGTCACTCGCAGTCAGGGCAGACCTTGTTGAAAACGGGAAAAACAAGGGAAAAACGCTGCAGAAGGATTCCATTGCCTATGTAAACGCGAAAGCGCAGTGCAGGTATTACAATATCCTGCACGCAGAAGGCTTTTTCACGGAACAGGAAGAGGAATGGTTCCGCCGGGGAAGGAACACAAACAGCGGGAATCTGCCCGGTCATACATCAGCGCAGGTTTACCGCATTTCCACCGGATTTGAAGCCATTCTGGGCGGTCTGTATCTGGAAGAAAAACAGGAAAGAATTGGTGAGATCTGGCACAAGGTCAGGAATATTCAGGAGGCAGAAGATGGCACAATTGATGTACGGGAAGAATGTTGTAAAACAGATACTGAAGGACGGCAGCCCGGTCAGGAAGATCTACGTAGCGGTAAATGATCCTGAGATCGAGAAACTTCTGAAGCATACCAAAGCACCCATCGAGCGGGTGCCGCGCGCACAGCTGAACCGGATCACCAAAACACCGAACCACCAGGGAATCGCAGCGGAGGTGGATGACTATCCGACCTGTACGCTGGATGAGCTGATGCGGAACAAAAAGGAAGACGGCAAGGGCCTGATCATCCTGCTGGATGAACTGGAGGATCCGCATAACCTCGGCGCGATCCTGCGGACAGCAGACGCGGTCGGGGCTACCGGTGTGATCTTCAAAAAGACACATGCGGTCGGTCTCACGCCGGCGGTGGCGAAAGTTTCTGCCGGAGCCATCAATACCGTCAAATGCGCAGCGGTAACCAATCTCAGCAGAACGATCGAGAAATTGCAGGAAAACGGCTGGTGGATCGTCGGTGCGGATATGGACGGGCAGGATTACAGATCCCTGGATTACGCCATGGACACGGTCCTGGTGATCGGCAACGAAGGAAAGGGGATCTCCAGACTGATCCGGGAGAAATGCGACTTCGTGGTCTCCCTGCCGATGCAGGGAAAGATCACATCGCTGAACGCTTCGGTCAGTGCCGGCATCCTGATGTATGAGATCTACAGCAAACACTTCCCTCTGTAAAAGAAGGAAGGTACGGTATGTCAGAAAATATGTATGAGCTTTTATATATGAGTCGGCAGGGAGACAGCTATTCCCTGCAGGCTCTTTTTTCTGCACTTGAAAATGACCTGGTCGTCTTTGTCAGGACGGTCATCAGCCAGTATTCGCTGCTGGAGGTTTATCATGAAGATCTCGACCAGGAAGCCAGGATCGCTTTATACCAGGCGGTGAACGGATACCGGGAGGACAGGAACTGCACGTTCAGGACATATGCCAACATGGTGGTCAAGCGAAGGATCTGGAGCGTCATGCGTTCCTATTCCCGCAAGACCGCTGTCCAGTTCCATAAGACATGTTCGCTGGAAGAGAATATCGGCACTCTGGAGAAAGACCGGATCGAATACATCACGAAGATCCGGAATATGGAAGACCCGGAATACAAGATTTACTACATCCTTGCCCTGGAGAAACTGAATGCCTACATCGGCAGGCTGAATAAGGATGAACGCATGATCCTGGAAACGTGGATGAACGACGGTGACCGGAAGGAATGCGCAAAGAAACTCGGCTGCACGGACAAGTCTTTCTCCAGCCGCCTCTCCGGTCTGAAGCACCGGATCAAGGAAGAGATCGGGATATACAACCCGAAAAAATAGCAGAAATCATTCATTGACTGCCGGATATGAACTATGCTAAAGTAGTTAAGCATTTAAAGGAGTTTTTGTCATGGCTAAAGACGATAAGATCATCCTGGCGTGTACGGTATGTTTGTCCCGGAATTATGCGACGCATCGTTCAAAAAGCAAGGCAAACAAGCGTCTGGAACTGATGAAATACTGTCCGCGCTGTGGAAGGAAAACACTGCATAAGGAAACGAAATAGGAGGCTGTCTCTATGGATAAATGGTTCAGTTTAAGCGGTATTAAAAAAGAAGCGAAGCGTGTCCGCTGGCCGCAGTGGAAGAGCAACGGCGCTGCCAACCCCGGCATTCTTGACAGAACTGCGGAAGTTCTGATCTTCACGGGCTTCTTTGCACTGTTCTTCGTATTATGTGATTTCCTGGTCACATATCTGCTGAAAGTATTGGGTATAGGTATGTAATATGGCGGAAAACAAAGTAAAAATCGATGATGAAAATGAAAAGCGCTGGTATGTGGTCAACACATATTCCGGACATGAAAACCGTGTAAAGGACAATCTCGAAAAACGTCTGGAAACCATGGGTATCCAGGAACAGCTGTTCCGGATCATCGTGGCGGAAGAACCGGAGATCGAGATCAAGAACGGCAAGCAGGTCGAGAAGATGAAGAACATCTTCCCGGGTTATGTATTCGTTGAAATGAAGATGACTGATGAGGCATGGTATGTCGTCCGTAATACACCGGGCGTAACCGGATTTATCGGATCTTCCGGCGGCGGCGCAAAACCGTTCCCTGTCTCCCCGGATGAAATGGAATCCATTCTCAGACGTATGGGCCAGAGCGAGAAGAACGTCGTAGTCGACTTCAAGGTAGGCGATACTGTCAGGATCCTTACCGGACCGTTCAGCGGCATGGAAGGAACTGTCAGCGAAATGAACGACCAGACACAGGTCGCAAATGTTCTTACAATGCTGTTCGGCCGTGAAACACCGACAGATATCAGCTACAACGATCTGCAGAAAGTAGAAGACAAATAAGCATTCAGAAACGGCGGGAATCCCAATGGAAACAACGCCGTTTTTTATGTGTGTTTGCACAACAAAAAGGTGCAAAGGCTTATCAGACGGTGTGACGGAAAAATCGTATTCATTAAAAACCCGGGTCATATACAAGCCGGAAAACTGAGGTGTCTTTTTGAAATGAAGACATTCGATTATAATAAAGACGGGAGAGAGCAGGGTATCTGAAGTCCTGCAGAACAATCATTTATGCTGTGGAAGAATAAAACGGAGGTTAGTCAGGATTATTTGAAGGACTGGCCGGCACATTATTATGAGATCAGCAGCGCAGGTCAGAGAGAAGCATGTCTGAAAGCCATCCTGGAAAAGAACCCGGATTCAAAAGCTGATCAGAGAAGGCTTGAACTTCTATACCGCCGCTTCGGAAAATATCCGGATGAGAAAAGAGACAAGTTTTTCCATGCATGGGCATTGATTAAGGCGACAGGAAGAGAAACTGTCAATATTTTTAACAGACGTCTGATTGAAAAGGAAATGTTCGGTTATATGAACGAACTGTTTCTTGCGAGTTTTGACAGAGATGAAATTGTTGAAGATGAGTGGTATGACTTTGCCAATCGTTTTCTGGAACTCTCGGGCAACAGTCCGGCATATCGTTCGGTGCTGTTTGGGTTAAAGAAAGTAAGTGATCAGGATACGGCTTTCCGGCTGGCGAATGATATTGTATTCATTACCCGGAAAGTACCGAGGCAGTTTCAGTGTGACAGAGAATTTGCGGATTTCGCAGAAGTTATGGAAGCTGTGTATGTGAATAAAATCAAGGATGGTGACAGGATTCTTGAAGCCGTGAAGAACGGAAGGACCACAATATAGCAGAAGATATCCGGAAAACAGATCTTCTGTTTTCCAGAGAACTGACCGAGGTCAGTTCTGCCCTGATAACATGAATCGTGAATAATGATATTAGAAAGGACGAAAAACAGAATATGTCCTTTTTTCTTTATGAAAAATATTTCAAAACAAAATGATGTGTTAACATCATTTTCAGACAGTTTTATCTGTTTCGCATTTCCTGAAGAATTAATTTCCTTGCAAAGGATAATCAACCGTCTATATAATGTATCTGTAAGCGATTACATTTAGTTCCGGAACACTACAATGTATACCACTTTTAATCTTTTGTTATTTTACATTTGGGAGGAAAAGTAATGAAAAAGATTTTTTCACTTGCACTCGCCGGCGCAATGGCATTCTCTCTTGTAGCATGCTCAGAAAGCGGCGCTCAGGGCGGAGGCTCCGAAGGCGGAGGCGAATCTTCAACAGTTGCCAACAACGAAAAACCGGTTATCTGGTATAACCGTCAGCCATCCAACAGTTCCACAGGCGAACTCGACATGGACGCGTTAACATTCAATGAAAACACATACTATGTAGGTTTCGATGCTAACCAGGGTGCTGAACTCCAGGGCGAAATGATTGCAAATTACATCGAAGCTCACAAGGATACAATCGACCGTAATGGTGACGGTGTCATCGGTTATGTACTCTGCATCGGTGATATCGGACATAATGACTCTATTGCCCGTACAAGAGGTGCCCGTAAGGCTCTCGGCACAGCTGTTGAAGTTGACGGCGCAATTGACTCTGCACCAATCGAAATCAACAAAGACGGTTCTTCTACACACGTAAAAGACGGTGAACTCGCTGGTCTGAAAGTTCGTGAGCTTGCTTCTCATGAAATGAAGAGTGCTGCAGGTGCTACATGGGATGCTGCTACAGCTGGTGACACAGTC
>CACZPD010000171.1 GCA_902782955.1 uncultured Erysipelotrichaceae bacterium | reverse complement strand
TTCCCGTCTTCGACAGACATGGTGAAAAGGGCAGTGCTCAGACAGTCCGCCGCACCGGAATCTTCCGTGATGACAGTGACACTGCGGTAATAATCCGCCGGAAAGAGTGTATCGGGATCGACGATATGATGATATCTTTTCCCGTCTTCACCGATATAGAAGCGTTCATAATCACCGCTTGTGACAAATGACATGGAACCCGGTACAGAGACGATTGTAATGCTTTCACCGGTTTCCGAATTCGGATCAGCAATGCCGATACGCCAGGCGCTTCCGTCCGGTTTCATTCCGATCGTACGCAGGTTCCTGCCGGCATTAACGGTGCCGGAAACTGCTTTTTCGTTTTCCAGAGCCTGTGCGATCTTCTCCGCGGCAAATCCTTTTGCAATACCGCCTACATCCAGCGCCATGCAGTCCTGTTTCAGGAATACGGTACTGTCTTCTTCGTTGATCTCAACCTGGTCCCAGCCATGGCATCCGTATACTTTTTCCAGTTCCTTTTTTTCAGGTACGGGTGCCTGTTTTCCTTCACTGTTCAGCAGTATCCCGTTTTCACGGTAATCATGCCAGACGCGGGTCAGAGCACCGATCGTGATATCAAATTTCCCGTCGGAATACCGGTAAAAATCCTTCGCCAGCTTCAGCATTTCAATAACTTCGGGATCTACCTTGACAGCCTGTTTCCCGGCATTGTCATTAACGGTCTTCAGATTGTTCAGTTTCTGATAGTTGTTGTAAATATCAAACAGACTGCTGTAATGAAAGAATAGTTCCCTGCCTGCTTCGAAGTGCGCATGAAACAGGTTTTTGTCATATGTTGATTCCGAATAGGAAAACAGGGTATCAAATCCTGCGAGCGGATCGGTATCAGAATATGTGCGGATCTCTTTCTTTGTACATGCGCTCACAAAGAACAAACCGCATATCAATAGTTTTAAATATATTTTTCGCATAGCTGAATTATTATAACATGTACCTCTTTGATGTGGTTAGTTATCGTTCAGAGTATGCTATAATCTTACTTGTAGTATAAGGAGTGAAGATAATATGCCATTGTTAACAGGACCGATGCACTATCATCTGAATGGTCATAAGGATCTGACGATGCACAAGGCAGCACTTGGCACGATAGATCCCGATATTGTTTACATTCCCCTGATCAACGGCAACGCACCTTGCAAAGCCCTGGTCAAGGAAGGGGATGAAGTGAAAATCGGCACAAAAATTGCAGAGAGAAATGACCATTTTTATCTGCCATTGTTTTCATCTGTTTCAGGAACTGTAACCGGAACAGAAAAACGCATGACTGCCGGGCTTACACAGGCGGAACATCTTGTGATCCGGAATGATCACAAGAATGACAAAGTCAGAGCTTTCGAACCGATCGACTGGCAGACAGCAAGCTGGGAAGAACTGCATGAATTCTGCAGGAATGCCGGTATGCTCGGGCTCGGCGGCGCGGGATTCCCGACTTATGTTAAATACGCGAAGCCGGAAAATGTTGATCTGCTGATCATCAATGCCGTGGAATGCGAACCGTTCCTTACGGCGGACTATAAAAATATCGAAAATAATGCCGGACTCCTGAAGACCGGAGTTCTTGCTTTCCATAAGCTTTCCAAAGCAAAGAAAGCATGTGTTGCGATCAAGGAAGACAAACAGGAACAGATCGCACTGCTGGAGAAGACTTTTGCGGGCACAGAAATCACTGTCAGCAAAGTTCCGGATCTGTATCCGATGGGCTGGGAAAGAACACTCGTTTACCAGCTGACGAAAAAGCGCTATGACAAGCTTCCGATCGAAGCAGGCTGTATCGTAAACAACGCTGCCACGGCGATAGCTTTCGGCCGTGCGATCGAAGAAGGCATGCCGATCACTCATAAATATGTAACGGTTTCCGGAGATGCCGTGAAAGAGCCGCAGAATGTTGTGGTTCCGATCGGGACACCGGCAGACGAGATCGTAAAAGCCTGCGGCGGATATACATCTGAAGATGTATTTATCATTGCGGGCGGTCCGATGATGGGAAAAACCATCACAACAGACAAGTTTGTGATCATGCCGCAGTCCAACGGACTGACCATTCTGAATCATGACGAACTGGAAGAAGTGAAATGTCTGCGCTGCGGACGCTGTACGGAAACATGTCCGTCCGGCCTGCAGCCGGTACGTATCGGCATGACAGCGAATATTTTCGATTATGATGAGCTGATGAAGCTGCGCGTACTGGACTGCATCGAATGCGGCCTCTGCACGTTCATCTGCCCGTCCAAGATCAAAGTGACCGAAAATGTCCGGAAGGCCAAGAGATTTGTTATGGCCCGTATGGCTAGCAGACAGAAAGCGGCAGGAGGTAAAAAATAATGAAGTACAGTTTCAGTCCATCGCCGAACTACAGGAACCAACAGTCAACTGTCGGCATCATGCGGCATCTGACCCTGTGCCTCTGTTCGATTGTAGTTTTTGCGGTTCTGTATTACTGGAAGGCATTCGGTCCTCAGTACGGACTGCGTGTTCTTCTCATGACAGCCGCGTCTGTTGCGGCTGCCCTGATCACTGAAGGTCTTTATTTCAAATTACAGAAAAAAGATGTAGTGAAGGAACTGAAGCATTCCTTCGGCTGGGTCACAGCGCTGATCCTTGTCCTGATCACGAAGATCAATGTCAGCTTTTTCGCCCTGATCGTTTCCACGGTCATCGCGATCATTGCCGGCAAACTCGTATTCGGCGGATTCGGTCAGAATATATTCAACCCGGCTGCTTTCGGTGAAGCGCTCATCATGAACAGCTTCGCGGCAAGCACCAATCCTGATTTCGTGACTTCCGCAACTCCGATGGGTTCCATGAACGCCTACGGCTGGGTCATGGATTCCTCGACATTCGGAACATTTATCAAACAGTTCGGCGGTCTGGGGAACATGTTCCTCGGCAACTATCCAAGCGTTATCGGCGGATCCTGCGCACTCCTGATCCTGTTGTGCTGGGCTTATCTGTTATGGCAGAAAGATGTTGACTGGCGTCTGTCAGCGACTTATCTCGCCTGTGTATTTGTATTCTCACTGATCATCGGCCTGATCCACGGCGCCGGCATCTGGTACGCGGTATTCCATGTACTGGGCGGCGGTGTCCTGTTCGGCGCAGTATTCATGATGACAGATCCTGTCACCAACCCGATCACGATCCCCGGACGCATTATCTTCGCGGTCGGTGCGGCAGCGCTGACGCTGATTATCCGTCTGAAGGCAAGCCTGCCGGACGGCGTGCTGTTCTCCATTCTGCTTATGAATATGCTGACACCGGGTATAGATAAGTTCGTTGACGGCAACCAGATCAAGGATGCCAAAACGATCCGGACAAAAGTACTTGCTGTTGCGGCTGTCTGCACAGCTGTAACACTGCTTGTCGGCGCAACCTGCGAAGGGAAGATCCCGGGCGGCGCTGCAGAGGCGGCAGTTGAAGGCAATACAGCAACCGGTACAGCGGACGGCTTCGGCGGTGAAGTATCCGTAACACTGACAGTTGAAGACGGCAAGATCACCGAATGCACGATCGTCGGTGAAAAAGAAACACCTGCTGTAGGCGGAGCAGCAATTCCGGAACTGACACAGCAGATCCTCGATGCCAACAGCGCAGAGATCGACGGCGTCACCGGTGCTACTATAACAAGTACGGCAGTCAAGTCCGCAGCCGGCGCAGCGCTGGAAGCGCTCGGTCAGTAAGGAGGAACAAAAAGTGAACAAAGAATCAAGTAGTTACAAGATGATCCTCCTGGGTGTCCTCTGCGGAATCTGCGGACTGCTTCTGGCATTCGTCAATTCCGTTACTGCCCCGATTATCGAAAAAGCTTCCATGGCAGCTGAATACTCAAATCTGGAAGCATTCTTCCCCGGCGCGTCTTTCTCCGAGATCAAGGATTATGATGATCCGACCGGTCTGGTAACAGGAGTTTACGAGGCGGAAGGTCAGGGAATGATCTATAAAGTACACAGCATGGGTTATGATTCAGAGGGATTCACATTCCTGATTGCGTATAACAATGACGGCACTGTCGCAGGGTATACCGTTCTGGAACATCACGAAACAGACGGTCTCGGAAAGCGCTGCTTTGAAGAAGACTATACAGCGGAAATCATGAAGATCTCCGCATCGCAAGAAGCACCGCTTCTCAGCGGTGCGACCCTTACTTCCACCGGTGTGCATGACGGCATAGAAGCCGCAAGAACACTGTTTATTGCAAAGAACGGCGGCACAGCTCCTGCACC
>CACZPD010000170.1 GCA_902782955.1 uncultured Erysipelotrichaceae bacterium | reverse complement strand
TCTCCGTTCGACTTGCATGTATTAGGCACGCCGCCAGCGTTTATCCTGAGCCAGGATCAAACTCTTCATTTGATTTAGCTCTTAACACAATTCCTCAGAATTGCGTCTTATCCTAATTTATAAATTGACGTTCTTTCGTAATCTAATTCCTGTTCAGTTTTCAAAGAGCTTCGCATGCTTCGTTCTGAAGCGTGCTTTATGATACTATCACCCTTGGTTTTTATTGTCAACACTCATTTTAAATTTTTTTCAAATTTTTTTGAGAATTCGTTGACCCCTCAGAAGTGACCAGCTTTGATAATATAGCAAATGTATTTTTGTTTGTAAAGAAGAAATTTAAAAACTTTTTATATCTTGTGAAAGATACATTGCCTGACAAAAAAAGCATGCGATGCATGCCCTTCTCCGGATTATTTGAATCCTTTAATTATTAAGATAAATAAGTAATACCCTGATAATACCGCCACGCTGATCAGCAACGCACCGATGATATCGGTGAACCAGTGAACACCGGACAGGAATCTGCAGAGTACGATTGCCGCAATCAGTCCGGCAAGTATTCTCATGATGAGGTCCCTGGCTGATTTCCGTGTAACGACTTCATTGCATTCCATCATTGCGGCACCGAGTATGCAGCAGGCGATCATTGTATGGGAAGACGGATAGGAAGCTTCCGGTCCTCCTTCCAGCAATACCGGCCTGTAATTGATGATGACCTTTTCAAAGAAGAAATAGATCAGTATGACAATAATAAACATGAAGCCCATCGCCAGGATATTTGCGTCAACTTTAAACAGGCTCTTCCGCCTGATCCACTGAAGAAGGCCGATTACCGCAAACAATCCCGCCACAGCGATCGCCAGATATCCGAGCACTTCACTGATCGTATAAAAGATCTTGTGTACACCGATCGCTTTGACAAAGAAACTGTTGATTCCGGCGAAGCCGACTTTTGTTCCTTCCGGTCCGATTGCCTTTACATCCACTCTTCCGACAAGAACGGTAAAGAATACCGCCAGTGCTGACAGGATACCGGTCATAATACCTGTTAAATATATTTTTCTGTTCATTGCTATGCTCCTTTAAACTGCCTGCAGCAGGAAAAATTTCAGGTAATCCGTTTCCGGAATACCGATCATAACGGGATGATCCATCGAAGCATGACGTTCTTCGACGATCCGGAAGTGTACTCCTGCTTCTTTTGCGCTGTCATTCAGCATATCCCTGAAATACTCTGTTGTCATGAAATGCGAGCAGGAACAAGTCGCGAGATATCCGCCTTTTTTTAGGAGTCTGGCTGCCATGGTATTGATTGCCTGATACCCGCTTTTTGCGTTTCTCACTGTTTTCCTGCTTTTTGTAAAAGCCGGCGGATCCAGAATGATCAGGTCATATTTTTCTTTTGCGGCGATCTTTTTTTCCAGAAGATCGAATACATCCGCCTGCGTAAATACGATCCTGTCTTCCAGGCCGTTGAGTTCTGCGTTTCTTTTCGCTGTCCGCAGCGCTGTTTCCGATATATCAACTGCTTCCGTGGACAATGCCCCTCCGGCTGCGGCGTTCAGCGCAAATGAACCTGTATGCGTACAGCAGTCGAGGACTTTTTTTCCGTGCGCGATCTTTCTGACACAAAGCCTGTTGTATTTCTGGTCCAGAAAGAATCCTGTCTTCTGCCCGTTTTCAATATCCACTTCAAACAGAAGTCCGTTTTCACGTATATGAATGATATTGGAAGATGTTTCTCCCAATGCCCATCCTTTGTATTGCGGAAGTCCTTCTTTCAGCCGCAGGTCGCTTTCATTCCGCTCATAGATCCCTGCCAGCGGCTCGCCGAGTTCTTCAAAGATGCTCATCAGGGCATTGTATATGGCCTTTTTTCTGATCTCCATACCGTAACTGGCGATCTCGCAGACAACAACATCTCCGTAGCGGTCCGCAGTTACGCCGGGCAGACCGTCGCTTTCACCGTGGATCAGGCGGCAGGCGGAAAAATCTTCACCCATTACTTCCCTCCTGTAATCCACAGCGTGACGTACTTTTCTGGCAAAATACGCATCGTCAAAGCTTTCATTTGCATTCTGCATCAGGATCCTGACTTTGATCTTGCTGGAAGCACTGTAAAGACCTGTCCCCAGGTAATTATGCTTCATGCCGAATACATCCGTAAGGGATCCGTTGGGGATATCGGAAATATCATTGAGGATCTCATCTTCATATACCCAGGGATGACCGTTTTTCAGCCGGTTTTCCTGTTTCTTTGTGATCGTCACTTCCGGAAATGCTCTGTTCTGTTTCATACGCAATATCATATCATAATTGAAAAGAAGATTCCCCTGTGCGGGAAATCTTCATAATATGTCGTCATAATGTCTGCGCTTGAGATGCGCTGTCATCGTGCGGTATTTTTCGAAATATCGGTCAATGCATTCCTGATTGAACGGATCTTTGAAGTTTGCCATCTGGTCATTGACAAGAAGATCCATCTGCTTTTCCACGATTTCCATAACTTCTTTCGGATAATTCATCTTTTTTGCGTGATCCGCGTATTCGTTTTCATCCAGCAGTTTGTATCCGCCGTCCGGATAAAGCTTTACATCCAGATCATAGTCGATATTCTTGATCGCTTCACCGTCATACAGGGATGGCGATGCCAGGTTGCAGTAATAATAAACGCCGCTGTGCCGGATCATGGTAATGACGTTATACCACCGGTCCGTGTAATAAAAACAGATCGCCGGCTCCCTGGTCAGCCATTTTCTGCCGTCAGCTTCAATGACCCAGGCCCGGTGTGTGACTGCAACGTAATGCTTTTCATCAGCTTCAATCACAAAAGCTCTGCACCAGGTACGATGCAGACTGCCGTCATGCTTGAAACTTTGTACATATACCGATTTTCCTACTTCCGGGACCATTTGCTACTCCGTTTTTACCGCATATATATTTTACACATATTCTCTTCTGAAGCAAGTTCCTCTTTATGCTTTCACGAAAGGAAAGCATACAAATGACCTGATCAGAATGAAATGTTATAATTTCTGCATGAGTATGATAAATGAACAGATTAAAAGTCTTCTTGAAGAAAGCGACATGATCGCCGCCTTTGCGAACGTCAGCGCCTGCATCAATATGAATTACGATGATCTCAACTGGGCAGGTTTCTATTTCGTCAAAAACGGCGAACTGGTTGTCGGACCGTTCCAGGGCAAGCCAGCCTGTACGCATATTCCGTTTAACAAAGGTGTCTGCGGACGCTGCTACAGGGAAAAAAGCGTACAGAAGGTCGATGATGTGCTTGCCGTGGCTGATCATATCGCATGTGACGCCGCCAGCCGCAGTGAGCTCTGTGTCCCCATTCTTGTCAATGGCGGGATGTTCGGCATGATCGATCTTGATTCACCCGTCAAAAACCGCTTCACGGACAAGGAGGTAAAAGAAATGCTGGAAGCTGCCGACTCCATCAGTCAGGCAATCCTCCGGCATCATTGGTCTTATTGATCAGCGGTACAGATCGTATACCGTACTCTTCTCCAGAAAGCGCGTCGCTTCATCGATTGCGGCTGACGCGGAGAAGAACTGGATTCTGCATCCTCCCAGCATGGTCTCACGGATCATGTTTTTCTTTGCCATGATCGAACGGACCTTCATAAATGCGCTGCTGTCAAGTTCCAGGTCCAGGTATTTCTGCCACTTTCTTTCCCCTTCCTTTGTCTCGATACTGACACCGTTGATCTGTACCGGTCTGCAGTCGCAGCGGTATTCCGCCAGATGCATGCATGTTACAGTATCGAAATCAGCGCCGAGGAGAAGGACGTTCCCTTTCATTTCATACAGGCGTGCTGTTGGCGATTCCTCGGACAGCGGGAAATGAATGGACTGTCTGTTGCACAGAAGTTTTGCGTATCTTCCCCATGCCGCATAGGAAACACACGGATGATTGGAGATCACAACGCCTTCACGGCTGCGGAAATTCTTCACGACTTCCCCCATATTCGGGATATCGCTCGTGACCGGGTTATACGGAGGGATCGCGCTTCTTACCGCTTTATATACTGCCGGTGAAACAGGCGGGTCTGACCAGTCGCTCGGTTCACTGTTATCGCGGACCTGTGTCGGCATCAGCAGCGTTCCGCCGTTGTCTGTCAGTTCCATCAGGACATCCACGATCGTGCGTGCGCCGCCGATCATATAGTTAAATGCCGACAGGCGTGAATGCACTTCTATGATCATCTTGTTGTTGACGCCAAGTCTGGTCAGTGCCTCTTTCAGCAATTCTTTTGTGACTGGATCTTTTACCATTTCTTTCTGTTCTGACATTATTTACAACTCCGTTCATCATTCCCGCGGCAGCTGCCGCGGTTCATTTTAATATCCTGTATTTCCGTATCAGTGCATCAGTCTGCCTGTATTTTTCAGTTTTTCCATCAAGGTCTGAATTTGTTCCTCTGTTTCCTGCAGGGAAAACTGTCCTGCCTGAAGAAATGCATAGGCATTTCTGACTGCTTCCTGCAGATCTTTTCCTTCACCGGGATACTGCGAGAGATCAAGTGTGCCGCATGACTGCAGGATCTGCTGCAGAAGTCTTACTTTCTTTACGACCTGATGTTCTTCGGCTGTTTCCCGGAAAAGGTCTTCCAGTTTCCAGTTCTCGTTTGACGGCGTACGCATGACTTTGATGCCTTCAAACTCTACGCCCTGTTTCTTCAGCGCCCTGATCAGGCCAATCAGTTCCTCCCGCGACATATCCTGTATCAGCATGTATTCATCTTCGAACGCATCGCAGGTGCCGCTGAAATCCGTTTCCGCTTCAAACAATCCGGCCAGTGTATCAGCCAGCTGTCCGTCTGTAATGCGGATGACCCGGATGTTCCAGATCTGTCCGGTCATTTTGATTGCATGCAGAGTCTCTTCACCGACCCCGTATAAGAGTATTTTTCTCATATCAGCCTCGTTCCTATTGTACACGATGAATGGTCAAAGTGCTTCCCTTTTCATCCAATTCAATTTAGAATGATTTTAATAACGGGAGAATTCATATGAAAATATATAAATCTGCTGAAGACTATCTGGAAGCAATCCTGATGCTGGAAGAGAGAAATGGTGTTGTCCATTCTGTCGATGTTGCACAGGAAGAAGGATATTCCAAAGCAAGTGTTTCCATCGCAATGAAAAAACTGCGGGAAAACGGCTATATCACTATGGAAAAAGACGGATCTCTGAAGCTGCTGCCTCCGGGAAGGGAAATCGCCGAGCGGATCTATGAGCGTCATAAAATGCTTACGGATTTTTTCCTGATGATCGGCGTACCTGAAGAAACTGCCGCAGATGACGCATGCAAGGTCGAACATGACCTCAGTGATGAAACATTCCAAAAACTGAAAGAATATGTCAAAGCCCGCTGACCTTAGCGGGCTTTTGATTGCTTACTGCGCTGTGACCGGTGCCTCCCGGTCCGTTTTCTTTTTCATTTCTGCCGGCATGAACTGCGTATTGTACAGTTCCGTGTAAATGCCTCCCCTGCCGACCAGTTCCTCATGTGTTCCCCTCTCACGGATCTCCCCGTCTTTCACCACGAGAATCTCATCCGCGGCGAGGATCGTTGACAGTCTGTGCGCGATCAGGATACTCGTCCGGGATGTGATCAGGGGATCAATGGCATCCTGGATCGCTTTTTCAGAAATCGAATCCAATGACGCGGTCGCTTCGTCAAAGATCATGACGGCGGGATCCTTCAGAAGGATCCGGGCAATGGAAAGCCTCTGCTTCTCACCTCCTGAAAGCTTCAGTCCGCGGTTGCCGACCTGGGTCTGATAACCTTTTTCCTGGGCCATAATGAAATCATGGATATTGGCTTTTTTGCAGGCTTCGATCATATCATCCATCGTTGCATGCAGATTGGCATACTGCAGATTTTCCCGGATCGTACCGGAGAAAAGATATGTATCCTGCGTAACGATGCCGATATTGCTGCGGAGATAATGCAGGTCCAGATCGCGTACATCATGTCCGTC
>CACZPD010000169.1 GCA_902782955.1 uncultured Erysipelotrichaceae bacterium | reverse complement strand
GGAAAGAGGGATTTGAACCCTCGCGCCGGTTTCCCGACCTATGCCCTTAGCAGGGGCACCTCTTCGGCCTCTTGAGTATTTCCTCATCTGCCAAAAGCACTTATATTTTCAGCGCTTTATTATACTAACATGCACTTGATGAGATTGCAAGAGGAAATTAAAAATTTACACAGAGTCCGGAAAAGAACTCAGGGTATGATGCGGAGGGCTGTCCGTATCTGTATGTTATAATACCATCTGAGATCAGGAAGGAAAATAACGATGCGTAAGAAACCTGTCATTTTGTATAATATCCTCTTTCCTGTCTGGATCCTGATATGGGTGCCCAGTTATCTGTGGCTGACACTCATACCTGTCAATTATCTGATCGACAGGGCTGTGCTTTTTCTCGGACTCGGAGACCTGCCCGGAAAAAATGAATACTGCAGGAAACACACCTGGAAAATATGCCTGGCCGGGTTTATGAGTGACTTTATCGGCAGTCTTTTTCTGTTTGTATTATTGCTGGTGGGGGACAGATCGAAAGGTCCGCTGCAGAGATGGATATATGGGGCAGCTTACAATCCATATGAAAATGTTTTTTCCTTTGCCCTGATCCTGATCGCTGTATGCATCAGCGCTTTCTCGATTTACAGATTTGACAGGGTTATTCTTGAAAAAACGGGAATCGGAAAAAAAAGAGCCGGAAAAGCCGCGCTAATTCTTGCGGTATTCACGGCGCCGTTTCTCTTTTTCCTGCCCGGAAATATTCTTTACAGATGACGGAGGTATGTTATGAAAATACTGATGAGTGATTATGACGGAACACTGCGTATTCATGAACCGCAGGGGTCTTATATCCGTCCCGGTGATATCCGTGCCATAACTGCATTTCAGGAAGCCGGAAACCTGTTCGGTATCTGCACGGGCAGACCTGTTTACTGGCTGAAAGAAGATCTGGACCCGCGGGTCCAAATGGATCTGATCGTTGCTTCATCCGGTGCTGTTGCGGAAGACTGCAAGACCGGGACGAATCTGTTCCGGAAAGATCTTCCCCGTGAAATGATCGATAACCTGCTTGGCCGTATGGATGAATATATTGAGTTTTCCGTTCATGGACTGAAAGAGCGTTATGTTATAAAAAGCCTTAATCATCCGGCAATAAATACTGTTTCTGCCGGAGAAATACCGGACACGCCGATCTCGGGAATATCCATCTGCGCCGGTACTACTGAAAAAGCAAAAGAACTGAGTGCTTATATCAATGAGACATATGGTGATCTTGCTGCTGCGTTCCAGAATATTGAGTATATTGACATTATTCATAAGGACTGTTCGAAAGGAACAGGGATCCTTAAACTCAGGGAAGAGCTGAAGCCTGAAGTGATTGCGGGAATCGGTGACAGTTTCAATGATATTCCGATGCTGGATGCCTGTGACATTTCATTTACCTTCGATTTTTCCGATCAGGCAGTACAGGAGCACGCCACGCATATCGTTCATTCCATTGAAGAGGCCATTGCGCTTCTCTGAATACACAATCACAGTATATAAGCCGGTCATCCGGCTTTTTTTTGATTTTCCACACTTTCCGCGAATAAGAAACATACAAGGGAAAGCGAGGAATGGAAAATGACATTTCATGAATTTGAACAGATGGTAAAAGAAAAGATTACAGCGTATCTCCCATCATCTTATGAGCAGGCTGATATCAGGCTGACCAGGGTCGAGAAACTGGGAAGTATATACAGGGGACTGGTCGTGAAAAATACAGAGGAGAATGCAGCACCGGTCATCAATTTGGAAAGATACTACGCTATTGCGGAAGAAGGCGGAGATCCGGAAAACATCCTGCAGAAGATCGCAGGAGAAATTACCGATAATGAACTGACCATGGAGACAGGCTGGCTCAGAAATTACGGGATGGTGAAACAGAACCTGTTCCTCCGTCTCAGCAATTATGAGAAGAACCGGCAGGTACTGGACAGGGTGCCGTGTATCCGTACCGAAGACCTGGCACTGACATTTCATATTCGTTTCAGTCATCAGGACTCATCATTGTGCAGTGTTATGATCACTGAGTCCATGAAGGAAGATTACGGTATAAGCACAGAGGAACTGTACGCAGACGCACTTCAGAACAGTCCGCGCATATTTCCGGCAGTACTGAAAAATCTGAGCGACTTGGTATGTCCGCCGGACTGGGCGGAAAGCCTGGAAAACAATGAGAAAGGACAGATCATGGTGCTGACCAACCGTGAGATGACAAACGGCGCATCGGCGCTGTTTTATCCGGATATGATGAAAAAAGTATCAGAAATCATGGAAGGACATTATTACATTCTCCCATCCTCCATTCATGAAGTGCTGCTTGTACCGCAGAGAATGACCGGTGACTGGAAAATGCTGGAAAAGATCGTTGAGGAAGTGAACCGGAATTGTGTGCCGCCGCATGAGATCTTATCCGGTCATGTATACTTTTACGATGCCGAAAAGGAACAGTTCAGAATAATGGAGACATAAAAAGGAAGCGGTTTTTCCCGCTTCCTGTAATGTGTGCTGCAGATCAGACGAGATATGACCACTCGCTGGTTCCGTCATATGAGAGGGACTGCGGGGCGGTCATTTCCGCTTTGATGATCCTTC
>CACZPD010000168.1 GCA_902782955.1 uncultured Erysipelotrichaceae bacterium | reverse complement strand
TTGGTCCATAAGGAGCCAAATCGTACATCCAGGGTTTCGATCGTTCCGAGGATGCTTGTTTCACTGATGACAGGATACATGCCCTTCATCATGACCAGTTCCTCAGGATCGATCTCCTCCCCGATATCATCATAGGTGATCTTACCGGATGCCAGCAGCGCGCCGGTATACGCGAAGATATCCCTGCCGTGGAACGTATAGGAGTTTTCGCTGTTCTTCCTGCGGCCGACCTCTTCCCTGATCACACGGGCGGATTCGATCCCGACTGCCCTTGCGATATGGGAAAGGGAACCGTTATCCGGGGTAACGATATACTGGCCTAGTTTTGTCCTGGCTACGATACTGCGCCGGGAACTGCCCACACCCGGATCCACAACGGTCACAAAGACCGTATTCTGCGGCCAGTATGGAACTGCCTGAAACAGACGGTAGGAAGCTTCAAAGGTATCAAACGGCGGTATATCATGTGTGAGATTGAAGATCTTCAGGTCCTCATCCACTGATAAAGCAACGCCGTACATCGCCGCAACAGCACCGTCAGACAATCCGAAATCAGTCTGAAATACAAGCAGACGGTTCATCACGCGTCCTCCCCGGAAATGGAGATATGGTACTCCGGTCCGTAGCCCGGGCAGTAACTCTCTTTAAAACTTCCCTGGGAAACAGCGAGCGACGCATTCATGAGCTCGTTGTTGTAAAGGATCACATCCCCCTTCTGTACGTTTCCGAATGTCTGATCAAACCGGACAGGCTTACGGAAGATCTCTTCCCCATCCTTCCAGATCGTGACTATGACCGTATCGCCAAAGGAAAGTCCTGCTTTATGCAGTTCTCCGACCGGAATATTGGTCCATAGATTTCCGAAGTTCGGGTCATCGATCTCCAGAATGCCTTCCACTGCATTTCCCCTGCGTTCAAAGGAATGCACCGGCAGTCGCACGATATCATCCGGTGAATATGCCGGACCGACTTCCTCAAATGTGATCTTTCCGGAAGCCAGTTTTGCGGCGCAGTAGCCGAACAGGTCACGTCCGTGGAAAACACTGGTGCCGCGTGTTGACGGGAGACGGTTGACAGTCTCGTCGATTTCCCTGATCTCTTCGATTCCATGCCGGGCTGCGACATGCGTCAGGGTCCCGTTATCAGGGGTGACGATATAATATCCGTCTTTGGTACGGGCCGCACAGGCTCTGCGCGCTGTCCCGACACCGGGGTCGACAACGGAAACAAATACAGTACCGGCAGGCCAGAACGGCATGTACTGACGCAGACGATAGGAAGCGCTCCAGATATCATACTGCGGAAGATCATGTGTCGCCGTGATGATCTCGACATTCCGGTCGACACTTCTGACCACGCCGTACATGGCTGCGACAGCCCCTTCAAGATATGTAAAATCCGTCTGGAAAACCAGAATCGGAAGTATTGATTCATTCATATATGGATACCTCCTCACTGAAACGGGTTGTAGTAAATACTGTGATTTACGGCAAAGCGGATATACAGGGAAATGATCAGGACAGCCAGACATACTGCCATGGAGATATAATCATTCCTCTTCAGCGGCTTCGCGGCATACCACGTTCTTTTCTTATGCTTTCCGAACCCTCTCAGATCCATTGCGTTGGATATGATCTCGATCCTGTCCATCGTCGTCATGATCAGCGGGATAAGGATGCCGCCGATCCGTTTCAGACGGTCGATCATCTTTGCTTTTTTGCTCATTTCCAGTCCGCGTGCCTGCTGGGCCAGCGAGATCGAATTATAGTCATCAGCCACATCGGGAAAATACCTCAGGGTCAGTGACAGGGATGTACAGATCTTGTAACTGATGCCGATGCCGTTCAGAGCAGACGCGAATTCGCTCGGATTGGTGGTCAGGATAAAGATAATGCCCAGCGGGATGACGGAGAGATATTTGGAAAACTTTGTGACCTGGTAGAATAACTGCTCAAGCGTGACCGTATAGGGTCCGCCGAACGTAAACAGCTGATGCCGTGTGCCGTAGATCTTCACGCCGTATTCCGGTGCGAATACATATGTCAGGATAAAATTGAATGCCAGGAACGCGAATACATAGATCACCATAAGCCTGATCTGTGAATACCTGATCTTCGAGATCATCATCATGACATAGGACAAGACCATGATGGCCAGTATGATCCGGATATCGTATGTCAGCATGATCGCTGTCGTCAGAAGCAGGAAACATACAAGTTTGGATAATCCCGAAAGACGGTGGACAAATGTATCCAGCTGATCATATGAGAATGTTCTAATTTTCATGGGCACGCACCTCCCGGTCATAATGGATAAAGCACTCGACAAATCCGAGAGGATCCCCGATCCCGGCCTTCTGTGCCAGTTCAAACAGCGATGTTTCCTTAAGATTCGCTTTCTCCGTCAGGACCGGGTCACAGAGTACTTCAAAGGCTTTCTGATCAGCCAGTTTTTCCGCGTCGGAAATAACGACAGCTCTTTCCGTATATTCCAGCATCAGGTGCATGTCATGGGTGATCAGGATGATCGTCTGCCCGTTCTCATTCAGTTTCTTCAGAAACTCCATGATCTCAGAATAATGGTGATAATCCTGCCCGGCTGTCGGTTCATCCAGTATCAGCACCTTGGGATTCAGCACGAGGATAGAAGCTATGGTAACCCTTTTCTTCTGTCCGAAGCTCAGTGCGCTGATCGGCCAGTTGCGGAACTCATAGAGACCGCAGATCTTCAGGACATCATATACTTTCTGCCTGATCTCTTCCTCAGGCAGTTTCCGGATCGTCAGTCCAAGCGCGACCTCGTCATAGATCATCGTCTTGGAGATCATCTGATTCGGATTCTGCATGACGATGCCGACATACTCCGCCCTTTCGGAGATCGAATACCGGGAAAGATCCTCTCCGTACATGGTGATCGTTCCTTCATCAGGTTTGATGAATCCGCAGATCACGGAGGAAAGTGTTGTCTTGCCGGCGCCGTTCTTTCCGACGATGCTCAGCATCTCCCCTTCATGTATGACTGCCTTGATATGATTCAGCGTCGGTTTGACACCTGAATAGGAAAAAGAGATATCTTCGATCTTCAGCATCTCCTTTTTCTGCGGCTGCGGTACGCGTTTGTAATGATCGTCATACCATTTCTGCAGATCATGTCTGATTCCGGAAACATCGAAAGTTTCCAGGGATGCAGGATGCAGATCCGCTGTAATTTCACTTCCGGCATATCTCGCGGCTGTCAGATAAAGCGGTTCCCGGATACCGTAATCCCGCAGAATACCGGACGCGAGCACCTCATCCGGAGTCCCGTCCGCGATGATCTTCCCGTCGTTCATCAGGATGATCCTGTCGACCGGTCTGTGCAGAACGTCTTCCAGGCGATGTTCAATAATAATGACTGTTTTGTCTTCCTTTGCGATATCATCAATAAGTTCGATCGCAACTTTTCCGGTCCTGGGATCCAGGTTGGCCAGCGGTTCGTCAAACAGCAGGATGTCGACATCATCGACCATTACGCCTGCCAGTGAAACGCGCTGCTTCTGTCCGCCGCTGAGATTATGCGGATTATGATCAGTCTGCTCACTCATTCCAACGATCGCAGCTATCCTTTTTACCCGTTCCTTCATCTCTTTCTGGGGAACGAGGTCATTTTCCAGCGCGAATGCGATGTCCTCACCGACACTCAGACCGATAAACTGCCCGTCGCTGTCCTGCAGCACGGTCCCGACTTTCATGGACAGTTCAAACAGACTGGATTTCTTTGTTTCGATTCCGTCCACATTCAAAGAACCGGTGATCTTTCCCTTATGCGCAAAAGGGATCAGGCCGTTGATACAGTTGCCGAGTGTACTTTTTCCGGATCCGGATGGTCCCGCTATCAGTATTTTTTCCCCGCGCCGGATCGTCAGATCGATATGATGGAGCGTCGGTTCACTTTGTTCAAAATACTGAAAAGAAAAATCAGTGAAGGTGATTATGGGTTCTTTCATAGAATTCCTTTCAAGAAAAAAACAAGGGAAAGCAGTCATCGTGCTTTCCCGTTCATGATTGGTTTATCAGATATCTTTGGAAAGACTGCCTTTTCCTGTTTTTGTGGAAGCGTACGCTTTGAGCAGGATCGCACCGATCACACAGGATACGATGGAATCCAGACCAAATGCGGTTACACCCTGCAGGAAAGAAGTCGATGCCGGTTCGGAATACATAACGATATCCAGAACAGGCGCTGCGACCAGCCAGGCAACAGCGTTTGCGATGACTGCCCAGATCACGAAACTGATCAGTTCAGGTGTATTGAATCTGCCTTCTTCTACGGCAGGAGCGACTTTCTTCGCGCAGAGACCGGTAATGAGCGCTCCGGCACCGGAAGCCACTACCCAGCTCCACCATGGAGAACCGTACTGGATGAAATCAGAAAGCGCATGGCCGACAAAAGCCACAAGGAAGCCTGCGACAGGTCCGAATACTGCCGCAAAGAAACTGGAAACACCGTAAGCGATCTGCAGATTCGTTTCCGGTACCGGAGAAGGAACTTTCACATACATGAAAAGAACCAGAAATACTGCCGCACCGAGACCTGTCGCTACGATCGTTTTGGTAGAAGACTGTGAATTCATATTATTACCCCCTTATCGATAATATATCTGAGCCGTATGACAATTCTGTAAAATAATCCCCTGTTCACAGAACGGTTTTACGGCTTACTCATACGAAATTATCATAATTCAAACCGTATATTTGTCAATCCCGGCGCATGTCTATGCCCCGCTGCCGGGCGGATTCCAGAGAATGCCTTTCAGCGCAAGCCGCATATATTCCAGAAAGCCTTCTTCCGCGTTTTCCGGCATATACAGCGCATAAGCATACGCATCTGTTTTCCACTCACAGAGTCCCTGCCCCCGGCTGTTCAGGCTGACTTTAAAATCATCAAACGAATATATATTTTCCCATTCTGTATTCTCCGGGGAAAGAGCATCCGTATCCGCGGAAAAATACAGTTCATAGGCATTGCCCTCATATGTGGCAAAAGCAGTTTTATAGATGACTGTACGGTTTTCCCTGATCCTGGTGAAAACAACATCTTTATTGGTCACGGATGAGAGATCCGGATCCAGACCGGTCTCTTCCACAAATGTTTCAGACGGGATTTCTTCCACCGGATAGCGGCGGATACGTCCGGCACCGGATATCTGTTCAAACCAGTCACGGATCGCAAGCATCTGCCGGAGTGAAAGATGGTTTTTGGTATTGTCTTCACAGCTGACGATCTTTGCGGAAGCGTATCGTATCCTGAGCGATATGCCTTTTCCTTCCGGGGCGTCATTCTCAAGATGGCTGATGCCGTCCAGATCCTTCAGTTTGATCTCTTCCGTAAGTTCCTGAAGCGCTGAAAGCGTCTGCCTGTCAGAGGCAAAGACCAGGTCGTATGACGGATCTTCATCGTAAGCGTTTCTCTGCGCTTTCCCTTCGATCCTGCCGTCATCCAGTACTTTCAGTTCGAAATAGTATTCTGCCGAACCGATACCTTCTTCTCCGGTATAGTTGTCTTCCGAAACAAACCGGCATTTAAAAGCCACCATGTCGGCGGACGAAAAACTCTGCCCGGCAGCACTGACCTCATTTCCGGTCTGTACATCCGCCCGGCAGCCGCTCAGAAAAAAGAGAATTGTCAGGAATATTACCAAAACTCTTTTCATTTATAAATCCTCACATCCATTTCTTCTTTTTGAAGAAGACCAGACAGCAGACGACGATCATGAGACTGACAATAATCACAATAGGATAGCCCCATGCCATATACAATTCCGGCATATTGACAAAGTTCATGCCGTACCAGCCGGCAATCAGCGTAAGCGGCATAAAGATCGTTGTTATGACAGTCAGAAGCGTCATGATGTTGTTCTGCTTGATGCTGAGCTGTTCGGAAACAAGGTCCCGAAGCTGGACGATCAAATCGCGTAAATTATCGACATTATCTTCCAGACGCGTGACTCTTTCCTGAAACAGACGGAAATAACGCACATTGTTATCATCGAAAAAATCATTTTCATTTTCTTCGAATTCCTTTGCAACATCCAGCAGATGTTCATAATGCATATGCATGTCGAGCAGATCGCTGCGGATATCGTTCAGCTGGATCGGATACTGTTCGATCTCGCCTTTCATGATCGAGCGTTCCATGATATCCAGATCCTGTTCTGTTTTTTCCAGAAGCGAGATATCGTGCCGGATCGTTTCCTCAAGGAAATCATAGATAAGTCTTTCCAGGGAAGGCAGCTTCCATTTCTTGGTATCATGTATCCGTTCCATGATCTGATGCGTATAATCACTGTCATCAATAAAAACGATTCCCTTTTCATCCATTACAAAGGCGATCTTGAATTTATGCCCTGAGTAGTTTTCGTGATCCGGAATATTAAATGTACCTGTCAGAGAATTGATATTCACGACGGCCTTTGTCTCATGGATATGTTTCAGATCCATTTCGATATCGATTTTCTTGTCAAATAATTCCCTGACTTCGGCAAATTCCGCGTGTGTCAGGACTGCAACGAACTGTGCATCCGCCCCATGGACGTCTTCCCTGCAGCATTCATCCAGTCTTTCGTGGATGAGGTAATATGGCATATGATTCACCTGCTTTCTGAACTATTATATCAGACATCCGGTTTTACGTATTCCATACGGATGAGATATTCTTCCGTTCCTTCTTCAAACTTTTTTTCTCCCGTTTCCCTGAATCCGTTTCTGCGGTAAAAACGGCGCCCTGCTTCGTTTTTCTCGAGAGCCCAGAGAAATACCTTTTCCTTTCCTTCCAGCGCAAACGCAAGGAGTTTCTGACCGATCCCCCGGTTCTGGAAGAAAGGATCGACATACAGCTTGATGATCTCAGCACCGTCAAAGCGCAGGACGCCCCGGATCAGACCGTCATCATAAACGTATGTCTCATCCATTATCCCGGGATCCCCGCGGTATTCCTTCATCAGGGATTCCACATTCATAATGCTGAAAGAATATTCTTCATCCCGGAATATCGGGTAGAAAAAAAGACGGTTGTTAAAAACGAGGATCTCCGCGATCCGGGCGAGATCTTTCTCTTCAGCTTTCCGTATCATTCCCTCTCTCACAGATGCCTCCTCATACGGACATGCGGTATTCCGTCTTCCAGAAAAGGCTCCGAGACAATATGAAAACCCTGTTTTTCATACAGGCCGGATGCGTAGCACTGCGCTTCCAAATATGCTTCTCTGCAGTGCATGATATCTTTTGCGTATTCCAGGGCAGCTTTCAGTATTTCCGTGCCGTATCCCTTTCTGCGCACAGCGGAAACGACACGTCCGATCTGCGCCGTATTTTCTTCACCTGCCCGGCGGAAGATCCTGAGACAGGCAATGACCTGTCCTCCTTCTTCCAGAACAGCATGTACAGCATATCTGTCGGTCTCATCGATGTCCGGATAGATGCATTCCTGTTCAACGATGAACACATCCTGACGAAGCTTCAGGATATCCAGCAGCTTTTCCGGGCTGAGTTCATTCAGTCTGAAGAAGGAAGTCTTCATTTTTTCATAACTTCCTTCAAAGCATCAAACTGCATTCCCTGACGCAGCGGCGTACTGTCTTTGCCCAGTATCTCCACTAAACGGAAAGCAAACGGAAGCGCTGTGGCAGGTCCCCGGCTCGTGATCAGATTCCTGTCGACAGCCACCATCTCCTCAAGCTGCTCATTGTCATCGATATACTCGGCGTCCTTGAGCAGTTCACGCAGGAAATCCTGCGGGAAGGAAGTCACTTTTCTTCCTGCCGCGATGCCGCTTTCCGCAACAGCCATCGGCGCTGCACAGATGGCCGCGACATATTTGTCATCCTGCGCGTCAAATGCGCGGATCCAGGCAATGACCTGTTCCGAATCACGCAGATGTGTGGAACCCGGCTGTCCGCCCGGCAGGATGACCATGTCATATGTATTTCTGTCCGCTTCATCCATGCAGAGATCAGCAATTACAGAGATGCCGTGTGAACCGGTAACTGTTTTATTTCCGAGTGCGATCATATCGCAGATGATGTCTGCCCTTCTCAGCACATCCACAACGGTCAGCGCTTCGATTTCCTCAAATCCTTCTGCCAGCAGTACGGCAGCCTTTTTTTCAGTCATATGCACCCTCCTGATTTCCTGTTATCTATTGTACACTGAATTCCCTAAAAAAAGATTATCACATCCCTGTGACAATCTTCCTAAAACAGCGGTACCCTTCCTTTTTTCTGTTCTTTATACGGATCCAGGTTCACCGGCTCTGCGGGGATCTCCCCGCCTTCAAATTTCCGGATCGTTTTCTGATAGAAAGCGACTGACAGATTCTGACCGTTTTTAATTCCTGCAGACTCAATGACACCCGTCTTCTCGAAGCCGAACTTTTCATGCAGACGCTCGCTCTCCGTATTTCCGCATGTAATGAGTGAGACCATATTGTAATAGCCGTCTTTTTCAGCCAGGTCCAGGATCGCTTTCATCAGCTGCGAGCCGTAACCCTGCCCGAGTTTATCCGGCGCAAGGTAGATTGCCAGATCACATGTCCAGCGGTATGCCGCTTTTACATTAAAAGAAGAAAGATAGGCATATCCGACCGGGACGCCGTCCTCTTCGAGAACGATCCACGGATACTTTTCCCTGACCGCATGGACCCTTTCCGTGAATTCTCTGCTGGAAACCGGTTCCGTCTCAAATGTCGCGTAGGAATGTGTTATGTACCAGTTATACCACCACCAGCACGCAAAGATATCATTTTCCTCTATCATCCGTATCATGCATTTCAGTATACACTGAAACATAAAAAAAGGTAAGCACGGGGCTTACCTTCAATGGATATTACTGATGTTCAGCTTTGTTCTTCAGCTTGTTGTAACGTGTCTGCGCGTCGCTGAGTGTCTTCGCAAACAGTTTTTCAGCTGCTTCAGCACCGCGGATCTTCGGCAGGTTGAAGTAACGAGCTTCATTCATCAGGAAGTCATGGAATTTATCCCACTGCGGTTCCTTGGAATCGATCGTGAGCGGTTTTTCGTTGCGCGGATCATAACGGTACAGTGTAACGTAGCCGCATTCAACAGCGTTCTTCATGATCTTCGGAGCATTGACGAGACCGCCCTTGATACCCTGTTCTGCACATGGGCAGTAAGCGATGATGATGGAAGGTCCGTCATAGCTTTCAGCTTCCTTGAATGCCTTGATGGTCTGGAGCTGGTTCGCGCCCATGGATACGGAAGCGACATAGCAGTGACCGTATTCCATAACGATCTGACCGAGGTCTTTCTTTGCGAGCGGTTTTCCGCCGGCTGCGAACTTCGCGATGGAAGCTGCCTGAGAAGACTTGGAGGACTGACCGCCGGTGTTGGAATATACTTCGGTATCGAGTACGAGAACGTTGACGTTCAGGTTGTTGGCCATGACATGATCGAGTCCGCCGTAGCCGATATCATATGCCCATCCGTCACCGCCGACGATCCATACGGACTTGCCGACGAGGTCACGTTCGTAGCTTAACAGTTCCTTGACTGCTTCATTTGCGCTGGCTTTGACGCCTGCGAGGATCTTAGCCTTGATGCCGCGCTGTGCGTTGCGGTCATCCTTGGCAGCGATGTATGCTTCAAATGCTTCTTTCAGTTCAGGTTCAACTGCATCCATGTTGTCTTCCATGATCTTGAGGATCTTGGCAGCCTTGTATGTCTGGGCAATTGCCATACCATAACCGAATTCAGCGTTGTCTTCAAACAGTGAGTTCGCCCATGCGACACCATCATTGTCCCCGTCTGTTACGAACGGTGTGGACGGTGTGGAGGAACAGTAGATCATGGAGCAGCCTGTAGCGTTGGCAATCATCATGTCCTTACCGAACATCTGGGATGCCAGTCTGTAATACGGAGCTTCTCCGCAGCCCGGGCAGCATCCGCTTACTTCGAAGTAAGGCATCAGCAGAGAGGATCCCTGGACTGTTCCTTCTCTTCCGTACTGCGGCTTGTATTCTGTCTCTTTGTACAGATAATCTGCCAGCGGCTCTTCCTGGAGCATATCGTTGACTTCTGCAACACCGAGAGCCTTTGTCGGACAAACTTTCAGACAGACACCGCAGCCTACGCAGTTAGCCGGTGACAGCTGGATTCTGTACTTCAGACCTGCAGTTGCAGCGCCCGGATAAGCAGCGAGCTTCTTGTCGTCTACGAATGTCAGTTCGACATTGTTGGCATCAGCGATTTCCTGAGCCTTAGCAACTTCGTCAGCGTTCAGAAGGAACGGACGGATCGTAGCATGCGGACATGCGAATGCGCACTGGCCGCAGGCAACACACTTGGAAGCATCCCATGTCGGAACCTGTGTAGCGATCGTTCTCTTCTCCTTGAATGCAACATTCTCCGGAATGGATCCGTCGAGAACGCCGTACTTCAGGAAGCTGGATACAGGCATGTCATAGCCTTCCAGAGCGTTGATTCTCTGCAGGTTGTTGTCATAGTAAGCGTCGCCTGTCTTCTTGAACAGGGAATCGCCGTACTGCAGGTCAGCCCATTCCGGCTTGACTTCAACTTCAACCAGTCCGCTTGCACCGCGGTCGATTGCGTTGCAGTTGTTGTTTACAACATCTTCACCCTTGCGTGCATATGTATGACGTGCGGAATCCTTCATGAGTTCGAGGGACTTCTCATACGGCATGATCTGTTCATTCAGCTTGAAGAATGCACTCTGCAGGATCGTGTTTGTATGACGGCCCATGTGTGTATCCAGGGCGATCTGTGTAGCGTTGATGATATAGAATTTTGCTTTCTTCTTAGCCAGTTCTGCGAGCATCTTGTTCGGCAGATGGTCAGCGATGCTGTCAGCGGAGAAAGTCGTATTCAGCAGGAATGTTCCGCCTTCCTTGAGGTCTTTGACCATATCATACTTGAAGCAGTAGGAATCCAATGAGCATGAAATGAAGTCTGCTTTGTTGATATAGTACGGGGAATGGATCGGGCTCTTGCCGAATCTCAGGTGAGAACGTGTAACGCCGCCGGCCTTCTTGGAATCATATGCGAAGTAAGCCTGGGAGTAGAGATCGGTGTTGTTGCCGATGATCTTGACGGTGCTCTTGTTTGCACCGACTGTTCCGTCGGAACCGAGACCGTAGAACAGGCAGGATGTATAATCCGCGTCGATCTTGACATCAACTGCCGGCAGAGACAGATTTGTAACATCGTCTTCGATACCGATCGTGAATTCTTCTTTCGGATCGTCTTTCTTCAGTTCTTCGAATACACCGTTGATATGGGACGGGTTTGTATCCTTTGAAGACAGACCGTAACGGCCGCCGATAATTGTGAGGTCTTTATGCTTTCTCAGTGCATAGCAGACATCGAGATACAGAGGTTCTCTTGTGCCCTGTTCCTTGGAACGGTCGAGAACTGCAACTTTCTTGACGGAAGCCGGCAGAACTTTTTCCAGATAAGCCTGGGAGAACGGACGATACAGGTAGACCTTGATGAGACCTACTTTTTCGCCCTGTGCTGTCAGTGCGTCGATCGTTTCTGTGATCGTGTCTGTGACAGAACCCATGGCGATGATAATGCGTTCAGCATCCGGTGCGCCGTAGTATACGAACGGTGCATAGTCACGGCCTGTATGCTCGCTGATTGCCTTGTAGTATTTGGCAGCGATATCCGGAACTGCAGCGTAGTGTTCGTTCTGTGCTTCAGCAGCCTGGAAATAGATGTCATCATTCTGGGAGCCGCCGCGTGTGATCGCGTTTCCATGCGGGTTGAGAGCCTTGTCACGGAAAGCCTGGACTTTGTCCATCGGCAGTAAGGATTTGAGGAAACCGTAATCCATGACTTCGATCTTGTCGACTTCGTGGGATGTACGGAAACCGTCAAAGAAATGAATGACCGGAACAGATGCGTCAATTGCAACGAGGTGTGCAGCACCCGCAAGATCCATACAGTCCTGAACGGAGTGAGAGCACATCATGACAGCGCCTGTCTGACGGCATGCATAAACATCCTGATGATCACCGAAAATACTCAGAGTATGTGTTGCAAGGGAACGTGCCGCAACATGGATAACGCCCGGCAGAAGTTCGCCCTTCAGCTTGTAGATATTTGGAATCATCAGCAGCAGACCCTGTGATGCTGTATACGTCGCAGCCAGCGCACCGCCCTGCAGAGCGCCGTGGATCGTACCGGAAGCGCCGCCTTCGGACTGCATTTCCACAACTTTAACTTTGTCTCCGAATACATTTACACGGCCTTCAGTAGCCCATGCGTCTGTATTCTCGGCCATCGGAGAAGATGGCGTGATCGGATAGATTCCGGCAACTTCAGTGAACGCATACGCACTGTGAGCTGTCGCGGTATTACCATCCATCGCTTCGAAAACTTTTTTGTTTTCAGTACTCATATGTCCTCCTATTATTACTGTAATTATTATATCTCAAGCAATATGAAAAAAACACAATGTTTTCATTGTGTTCCTTATCTGTTTTACTGTTGATTCATCGACCGCATCACCTGACGGATCTGCGCTTCGCTTGGTTTTCTTCCCATCTGCATGAACATTGCACGGATCATCTTTTCGTTGACCGGAGGATTTTCCCTGATCTGCTTTTCAAAATATCTCTTTGTGACAAAGAAGCAGATCAATGCCCCAACGATTCCGCCGGAAATAAACCAGCCCAATGTAGACCAAAACTGTGTCATTACCTATACCACCTCTTCTTTTTTACGAGTGTTATTGTATCGTTTTTTATTATTGCTTTCAAGCGGAATAAACAAAACCGCTTTGAATCAAAGCGGCTGTTTATAATGACCGCCAGAGGGGTGATATGTTCCCTCTTATGTAGAGGTGGGTATCCATGGTCATCCGTCAGGATCCCTGGGCGTACCAGGTGTTCAACACGGGAATCTCCAGTCAGGATTCCCTTATATCAAAATGTAGGAAAAATACTGAGTCCTCTGGCAATTTCATTGTATCAGTGACGGAAAAAAAGAACAGTCTTGACATCAGGACTATTCTTCTGTATTCTGTTTAGCTATTTCGATTCCCAGGATATCCAGCTGTGCCTGGTCCACGACATTCGGGGATTCGCTCATGAGATCGAGCGAGCTGTTTGTAGTCGGGAACGCGACGACATCGCGGATATTCTCTGTACCGGCCAGTACCATGACCAGTCTTTCCAGACCGATGCCGACTCCCCCGTGCGGCGGTGTGCCGTAGGAGAACGCATCCAGGAAGAAACCGAATTTGGCCTTTGCCTGCTCCATTGTCAGGCCGATTGCCTCAAATACCTTTTCCTGCAGGTCCGCTTCATGGATACGGATCGAACCGCTCAGCAGTTCATAACCGTTGAGTACGAGATCATAGGCGCGGCTCATGACACTGCCCGGATCGCTGATGAGCTTGTCTGCGTCTTCCGCGCGCGGTGCGGTAAACGGATGATGCATCGCCACCCAGCGGTCTTCTTCTTCGGAGTATTCGAACATCGGGAAGTCTGTGACCCAGAGGAAGTTGTATTGCTGTTCATGCGGCAGAAGGCCGAGTTCCTTCGCCACCCGCAGACGGAGCGCGCCGAGGGCTGCCTGGGCAATACGCTTCTTATCCGCGATGATGAATACGATATCGTTTTCCGTCAGTTCGAGTTTCTGTATCAGTTCCTGTTTTTCACTGTCACTGAGCGGTTTTGCGACAGAACCGGAGAGTGTGCCGCCCGTATATTTCAGGAAAGCGAGCGCCTTTGCCCTGAAGCCGTGTTTCACATACTCCTGCAGGGTATCGACCGCTTTCCGGCTGTAGTGATCCGCACCGTTGAATTTTACGCACTGGATCGTCCCGCCGTTCTCCAGGACATTTTTAAAGACCTGGAATTCCGTTCCGGCAAAAACGGACGAAATATCCTGTATTTCATTTCCGAAGCGTGTATCCGGCTTGTCCGTTCCGTAACGGTCCATGCATTCATTCCATGTCAGCCTGTCGAATTTAGCCGGCAGTTCGAAACCGACTGTGCCGCGGAAGATCTCCTGCATCAGTTCTTCAACTGTCGCAAATACGGTCTCTTCATCGCCGAAACTCATTTCAATATCGATCTGGGTGAAGGAAGGCTGTCTGTCCGCACGCAGATCTTCATCCCGGAAACATCTGGCGATCTGGAAGTATTTTTCCATACCTGCGATCATCAGGAGCTGCTTATAGATCTGCGGACTCTGCGGCAGGGCCCAGAATTTTCCGTTGTAGATGCGGGAAGGAACGAGATAATCCCTTGCGCCTTCGGGTGTGCTGCGGGCCAGAATCGGTGTCTCGATCTCCGTAAAGCCGAGCCGGTCCAGCGTATTCCGCGCGATCATGCATACGCGGTGACGCAGTTTCAGATTATTCTGCAGCACCGGTCTTCTGAGATCCAGATACCGGTATTTCAGACGTGTATCCTCATTTGTGTCCGTATCGTCCGCAATGGTGATCGGCGGTGTAGCAGCCTTGTTTATGATGACAACATCTGAAGCAAGAACTTCAATCTCCCCTGTCGCCATTTTCGGATTTGCGTCTTTTCTTTTCTGCACGGTACCGGTTACCTGCAGGACATATTCAGAGCGCACGTCCCTGACTTTTTCCGCCATCGTCTCATCAAATGTGATCTGTACGATCCCGGTCGTATCCCGCAGATCGATAAATACGAGGGAGCCGAGATTTCTCTGCTTTGCGACCCATCCGACGAGCGTGACTTCACGTCCCGCGTCACTGAGTCTTAATGTTCCGTTTCCGTCTGTACGTTTCATTTCTGTGATCCTTTCCATGCACGGAGCGTTTCCGCCAGAGTGTCAATTGTGACAGTCTCCTGCACGCGCTCCGCTGTTTTCTTAACATTCGCCGTTCCGTTTTTCACTTCATCTTCGCCGATGATCACGATGTATTCCGCACCGCTCCTGTCAGCGCTCTTGAACTGCGCCTTGAGCGACCTTCTGACAAAGTTGCCGTCCGCCCGGAAGCCTGCGTGTCTGAGATCCTGCAGGATCTTCAGCACTTCTTCCGCCACATCACCGAGACCTATAACATAAACATCGAGGGCGTCATCTTTGGCAAAAGGATGTCCTTCTTCCGTTGCCAGGGCAATGAGGCGCTCCAGACCGATCGCAAAACCGATGCCAGAGAGATCCGGACCGCCGTAATAGGATACGAAATGATCATATCTGCCGCCGCCGAATACAGTTGCCTGGGCACCGGAATCCGGTCTTGTCGAGACGACTTCAAATACGGTATGCGTATAGTAATCCAGTCCGCGGACCAGTTTTTCATCGATTTCGTACGGAATGCCGAGGGCATCCAGCGCGTGCAGGACATCGTCGAAATACTGTCTTGATTCCTCATTCAGGTATTCGCTGAGCTTCGGCGCATTCTGAACCGCAGGATGTTCGTGATCCGTCTTGCAGTCAAGGATGCGGAGCGGGTTCTGGTCATATCTCCTGCGGCAGTCACCGCAGAGCTCATCCAGATACGGCGCGAAATGTTCACGCAGTGCTGTGCGGTAATTCTCGCGGGAGATGTCATCACCGAGCGTATTGATCAGGACCTTGACGCTGCTGATCCCCATTTCCCTGACGATGTCATATCCGAGGGCTATCGTCTCCGCGTCGATCTGCGGGTTTTTGATGCCGATATTCTCGACGCCGAACTGATGGAACTGACGCTGTCTTCCCTTCTGCGGACGTTCATGCCGGAACATGGCGCCCATGTAATAGAATCTTGCCGGCATCTCCATGGATCCGTACAGCTTATGCTGGTCAAAGGAGCGGATGACGCCTGCTGTTCCTTCCGGACGCAGCGTATAGGATTCACTTCCGGTCGTAAATGTGTACATTTCCTTGTTGACCATATCGGAACTGTCATTTTCACGGGCAAATACGGATGTGCTTTCAAAATACGGTGTACGGATCTCACTGTATCTGTATCTCTTTGTAATACGGCGGATCAGGTCTTCCGTTTCCTGCCATTTATGAATCTCTTCGGGCAGAATATCATATGTGCCCCGGGGTGTCTGATATAACATAAAGTCCTCCTCTGTTTCAAATAAAAGCGTCCTCTGTTCCAAGGACGCCTGAAGCGCGGTACCACCTTAGTTTACATTCCTGCCGGAATGTACGCTCTTTTCCTTAACGCGGCAAACGTGGTTTCCTACTGTGATTTCAGAAACCAATCTCCGGAGTGTCTTTCCTGTCCCTGCTTCGGTGCTTTCACCAGCCGCACCGTCTCTTCTGAAAGCGCAGAACAGGCATTTCTCCTTCTCTGATTTATGAGTAAAACTATACCACACTTTTCTATAATTCAACCAATGAATTTTCAGCGTGTCATCCGGGATACATCCACGACGGATTCCACTTTCCGGACATTTGCGATCACGTTTTCCAGCTGTTCGACATTGTGAATCTGCACGGTCATTTTGATCGTTGTTTCCAGTTTATCCTGGTCCAGGACAGCGCTGATGGCTGTCATCGGTGCCTTGCACTGGTTGACGACGGTCACGATATCGGTCAGCAGGAAGCTCCTGTCTTTCGCCAGTACGATCAGATCCGCATCATAGGTCTTCTCGGTTTCAACATCTTCATCCCACATAACCTCGATCAGGCGTGACTGCAGATGCGCGACGTTCGGACAGTCGCGGCGGTGCACCTTGACACCTTCCCCTTTGGTGATATAACCGACGATATCATCACCATGCACCGGATGGCAGCACTGGGCGATCGACATCTTCATCCGTTCAACACCGGGTACGATGATGCCGGTCCTGGAAGCGGTCTTTTTCCGGCCTTCATTCCGGCTGATCATATTGGATATGACCACATCCTCGCTGATCTTGTTCTGATTGGTCAGGCGGTCGCATACGGAAATGACATTGATCGACTTCATGGCGATGCCGTACATGAAATCAACATAGTTGGAGACATGATACTGTCCGTAAATGCCTTCCAGCTTCTTTTTGTCCATCAGTTCCTTCGGATCAGCCCCGCGTCTGCGCAGTTCATCCGCCAGGATCTTTTCACCTTCTTCGGTATGTTCCGCTTTCCGCTCAAATTCCTTCTTTGCCAGATAATTGCGGATCTTGTTGCGGGCCTGGTTGGTCTTGACGATCTTCAGCCAGTCCTCGCTCGGACCGGTACCTTTCATCGTCTTGATCTGCACCACATCACCGGTATGCAGTTCCGTATTCAGCGGCACCATGGCATCGTTTACGATCGCACCTACGGTCGTATGTCCGACATCCGTATGGATCCGGTACGCAAAATCGATCGGTGTTGCACCGCTGGGCAGGTCAATGATCCTTCCCATCGGTGTCATAACATAGACATTGGCGTCAAAAATATCCTTCTGCAGTGTTTCCATATATTCGGAAGCACTGTCGTTTTCTCCTTCATCCGCAGTGAACACAGCGAAATCCTTGAACCATGAAAGCTTGTCTTCGATCTCCTTCTGTTCTTTCCGGGCATCGTATTTCGTGCCTTCCTTGTAGCGCCAGTGCGCGGCGATACCTCTTTCAGCGATGGCATCCATGTCTTCTGTACGGATCTGTACTTCAAAGATCTTTCCGTCATCGCCGATGATCGTGGTGTGCAGCGACTGGTACATGTTGGATTTCGGTACTGCGATATAATC
>CACZPD010000167.1 GCA_902782955.1 uncultured Erysipelotrichaceae bacterium | reverse complement strand
GTGCTCGGCGGCGGTGTTTCCAGAAATCCGAGACTTCTGCCGGATGTGATCGCGGAATACAATAAATTCGCTCCCATCATGAACGGCTTCGGCATGCCGGAAACCGGAATCGACATCTGCAAATACAGCGCGGACGCGAACATGGTCGGTGCCGTATACAACTGGCTTCTGCTGAACAAATAAGCATCATCAGGAAAAGGCGCACAGCGTCTTTTCTTTTGCATACAAATGAAAAAGCGCATGCGCGCTTATGCATAACAAAAGCAGAGAACGCTGCCAAATTTGGGTGTACGGAGTCGTTCTCTGCTTATTCATTCTAGCACGTCGGCACAGTTTTTACTATTTCTACTTTGTCAACAAGCTGAGAGAATCATATGATTCTCTAGTTTCCGTATACTCTTTCCAGAAGGATCCGCATGTTTTCGTGATGCGTTTCCTTATCATATACGGAATTCAGCAATGAAGTGGACAGGACTCTGATAAACTCGGGATCTTCCTGATAACCGGTCTTTTCAAAGACTTCTCCGATACAGTAGCTGATGCCGCGGATCATTTCACTACGGGCACGGTACATTTCTCTCTGATGCTTGATGTTGTCAGAAAAGTCCGGAATAGTCACATGATAATTGTTAAGATAATCAGCGGCAGTATCATTTATCAGAAGAATGGCCGCAACCGGATTATGGTTGTCAGCGACCAGCTTTTCGATCTCAACGAGCAGCCGCTCCCATTCCCTTCGAAGGACGGAATCCACAAGATCTTTTTTGTTCGGAAAATAATTATATATCGTTCCGATGGCGATCGAACAATCCGCCGCAACTTTGCGGATCGTCAGTTCGTGATATCCTTCTTCCCTCAGGATGCGCTCAGCAGAATCGAGAATCTTGTTTTTTGCCTGATCGATCAGTTTTGGCATGAATGCTCCTTTCTAATTTACATGCATGAATACACGTATATATTATATCAGTATTTTTTAATATGGAACTCAGTAAAACATTTTTTATTATACTTTATTGCGGAAAAACGGCGGAATACTGTATGCGCAAAGATTGAAATAAGCAGCGTGCGGGAAATGGTATAATAAAAATCAGGAAAGCAGGGAGCGTATGCGGACACTAGTTACGATTTATGATGATCAGAATATTCTGAATCTGACCGCCGGATATCATGTCCAGCCCGATCAGATCATTTTCCTCTATGAACCGGGACAGATCAGGTCCATACGGAACATCACGATTCATAAATATCTGAAGGGGGATATTACTTATATCGAGTATAACAGCGAAACGCTGCCGGAGATTCTTAAAAAGATCTGTGACAGAGAAAATGAGATTCTTTTTGACGGGACCGGCGGAAATGATTTTGCGATCGCCTATATGAGCCGGCTGGCCAGGGAACGCGGTTATACGATCGTATGTCCGGATCTGGAAGCGAAAAAGATCCTGCTGATCACAAAGGACAGCCTGTTGTCGGAAGAACTGCGCCTGCCGAAAATGAAGGTAAAGGATATCGTCCGTCTGTACGGGGGAGAAGTCAGAAACCTCCGGGAACCGAAATACGATGAAACAGGAAGAAATATCGTTTATTTCTGTCTGGAATGCAGACGGAAGTATAAGAAACAGTGGCATCAGTTCTGCAACATCATGTCCAAGATCGCGCAGAGACAGCGGGATGATCTCCGCTGGTCCCTGGAACTGAAACTGTACCATGCTTACCAGGAGATATTTGACGGACTTCGGCAGGAAGGCTGTCTGGAAAGAATCTTTGAACTGGGGAAAGAAGTATATTTCACGATCGCGGACGCGGATTATATCCAGCTGATCACGGATGTGGGTGTGCCTCTCGAATATGACATCTATTACCAGATGTGTGACAGCGGCGCTTTTGATGATGTGGATATCCGTGTGAATATCGACTGGAACGGCGGGGAATTCGGCGGACATGATCCGGAGAGCGAACTGGATGTCGTTGCGGTAAAGGACGCGAAACTGATCAGTGTTTCCTGCAAGTCCGGGGATTTTGATTCCAAGGATCTGTATGAGGTAAAGGTCAACGCGGATAAATTCGGCGGTACGCGCAGTCTTGCGGTTCTCGCGGATGACGCGGAGATCGATGTCCCGGGCCTGGAACAGAAGGCGCTCGAGCTCAATGTCCTGCTGATCCTGTACCGTGATATCCGTGCCGGACGCGCCGCGGAGATGATTCTCAGAAATCTCTGATTATGAAAAAGAAAAGAAGAAGGCTCAAAAAAAACGTAAAGCGGATCTTGATGATAATTCCTGTCCTCATAGCTGCGGGAATTATCATTTTCGCATTGGTCAGAAAAAGCATGCAGGAACCGCCTGACAATACCGCCGAGGAAGCCGGGGACATCATGAAGAGATGCGGCTATACGAAGCGTACCGTCACGACCTATTCACCGGCAGACAGGTCTGTCTATGCCTCTGAAGGATTTGTGACGGAAGATGAGCTGATCGAAGCTTCCGTAGAGAGAAAGACAGTCGATGAATATGATCAGGACGGAAATCTGATCCGCGAAACCTATTATCAGGACAATGAATTCGTCAAGACGGAGACAACGGAATACAAAGACGGGATCCCGGTTCGCAGGGAGATCCGTGATAAAAAAGACAAACTGATCCGTTACAGCGTTGTGCAGGAAGATGAAGTCAATCATGAAATGGTCTGGTATCTGTATACCCCGGATAATAAGCTTATAGGCATCAGTGAGGTATATGACGAAAAGGGAAATCTTGCGGAATCCTTTGCTTTTGACAGCGATGATGTCAAGCTGTATGAGACACTCTATGAGTATTCCGATAAAAATGAGCTGACCGGCATGACGACATGGATCGGCGGGAAACTGGTCGGCACTCAGACGTTTTTGTACAGCAAAGGCAGACAGACGGAAAGCATATACACAGGGGAAGACGGTACATACTACCGGCATGTCTTCGAATACAAGAACGGGCATCTGAATTATTCCAGGCAGTATGACCGGAACGGCAGGGAGATCACAAACGACCGTTACACGTATGATAAAAACGGCCTCCTGCTCAAAGATGCCGTTTTCAAATCCAATAAATATATACAGCTGGTCCTGTACAGCTATGAATGACAAGATGCGGCACGCATCTTTTTTTCAGCTGACGCGGATATCTCCTGTTACCGTTCTGAGATTCACATCACCGGAACCCATGCCGATGATCTTTTTCTTTTTTGAAACTCTTTCTTCGTAATAATCCGTATCATTGTCGATATCGCCGGTGGAAGTCTGGCAGACGGCAGTGAAATTGTCGCCGTCGATCTCCAGGTCGATATCCCCTGATTTCGCTTCGGCAGTCAGGGAGGAGACGTTGCTGAAGCAGTGGATCTCGATGTCCCCTGACACTGTTTTCGCGAGGACATGGTCGGATGTCGTATCCGTATCGATATCACCGGAAACGCAGTTCAGCGTGATCTCGTTTCCTTCATGATGACGGACGGTGATGTCACCGGATACTGTTTTAGCGAACAGGTCCGTCCGGCAGTAGCGGACATCGATATCGCCCGATGTGCATTGTACATATGCCGCAGAAGCTTCTGTATGTTCCATTTTGATATCGCCGGACGCGGCCTGGAAGGTGATGTTTCCGGCGCTTGATTCCTCGATGACCAGATCACCGGAAAGAGACTTTCCGATCAGTTCATCCAGACGTACGTTTCTGAAATCAGTATCACCGGAAGAACCATCGATACAGACACTGCGGACAGTCTCCGGGATCTCCAGATACAGATCGGCTCTGGAAGTGAAGGATGTCCGTATGCCTGTCAGGATCAGTTCATTTCCATCGACCCGGATATCCAGATACGGATCCTCTTTTGAGAATACGCTGCGCTTCGGTTTAAAGAGATAGCGTACTTCTGTTCCCGCGGAAACGGAGACGTCCATACTGAGGGAGGAAGCGTCAATACGGACGGCTTCGATCGTTTCAGCGGAAGGCAGGGTAGTCAGACTTTCATTTCCGTCCGCATAGCGTCTTGGACCATTATCCGCAAAATTCATTTCCAGATTTTCCGAAACGATCTCGGAAACAGTCTGGAAACTCTCCTGCAGGGTATCGGCGATGAAGTTCATGCCGGAGCGGATCTTGCTGTCAAGATCGCTGTTCTGCTGTTTCTGGTCCGGTACGGGTCCGCCGTTCATCATACGTATGTTTTCCATGACATCTTCGACAGTGCCGAGATTCTCGATGATCTCTTCTTCGCTCTGTCCCGCTTCGATGCCTTCTTCAAAATGTGTCTGGAAGGAATCCAGAATATCTTTCTGGAAGTCTTCCGGGTATCTGCGCAAATGGAATTTCAGTTCATTCAGATATTCCTGTCTGTTCATATCAACCTCTCTACTTTCTGTATAAATGCAAGCCATTCCTGCTTCTTTTCACTCTGGTACTGTATGCCTTCATCCGTCAGATGATAGTATTTCCTGGCCGGACCGCCGCTGGATTCCACCAGGTATGTTTCAACGTAGCCGCTGTCCTTCAGCCGTTTCAGGATCAGGTACAGGGTACCTGCCGTGATCGCCATTTCCTGCGACAGCCGCTCTGTCAGCTCATATCCGTATTTGTCACCGGAAGTCAGCTGAGAAAGAACACACAGCTCCAGAACGCCTTTTTTAAATTGTGCATCCATATTGTTTATCCTTTCTGACCATAATGTAGCACATAGTATTATGCAATGCAATATAGTATTTTATGAAATATATGAAAGTTTGCTTTTCTGGTCAAAACATGCTATTTTATTAAAACCTATATGCATAAAAGAACAGCAGTCATACTTTGTCTGGGCACAGCCGGTGTTGTCACGATCGGCGGTCTGCAGGCATATGCAGGGTATGACAGGAAAAATAAGTATCAGGAAACACTGGACTTTCTGCGTCTGGATTTTTCTGATGAGACAGGCGTGGTCGAATACGGCACTGCATTTGATCCGGAACAGTTTGTGGAAAGACACAACGGTGAACTGACGATCACGGGCGAAGTCGATCCCATGTGCGTCAACACATACAAGGTGACCTATTCCCTCAGCGCCGAGGATGAGAAGTATCATCAGAATGTTGAAAAGACATATGAATATATCATTAAGGTAAAGGATACAAGCGCGCCGAAGATCCGTCTGAAAGAGGATACTGTCTATCTGGAACCCGGTGATTCCTTTGATCCTTCCGGCAATATTGAAACCGTGTCGGATATCGTGGACGGTGATCTGGAAAAGGCGGAGAACTGCGACGCCGGAAAGTATACCGTAGACAGCGAGATCAATACCGGTGAACCGGGTACTTATGAGATCACGGTAACAGCACAGGACCGCAATCAGAACCGCTCATCCGCGGTGTATACCGTAATTGTGCAGGGCAAAGAGGTAGAGCCGGAAGAAGCACCTGTCCTGCAGGAAGAAGTACCGCAAACAGCGGCAGTGCAGGCACCGGAAGTCAAAGAAGAAACAAAGCAGGAAAGCAGTCCGGAACCGGAAGCTGACAAACCGGAAACCGCAGATGAACCCGCTGCTGATCCGGAACCGGCAGAGACCGCAAACACACCGGCACCGGAAAAAACAGCGGAACCTGCGAAGACGCCGGAACCTGTGAAAACACCGGAACCGACGCCGGAACCAAAAAAAGAGAATACCTGGACAGGCAGAAAGCTGACAGCCGCTGCCGGCAGGATCCAGGGACCTTCCGGAACGGAAACATATTACAACCTGAACATGGATACAGTCGTCAAAGGACTGCAGAAAGCCGGCATAGCCGGTGAATACTGGGTGCGCAGCGACGGCGTCAAAATGTACGGGGACTACATCATCTGTGCATGCGGCTATTCCGTACATCCGAAATACTCGACAGTTGAGACGAGTCTCGGTACGGGTATCTGTGCGGATACCGGCGGCTTTGCCTCCCGTGAACCGTCCCTGATCGATATCGCCGTAAACTGGTAAATAATAAAAAAAGGGGGATATTTGCATGACAGACACAAGAAGATACGTGCCGATGGAAGAAAGAACAGGAAATGAATCGATCGTCTATTTTACAAGAGACATTTCTCCCGAAGGCATCATGAAAGCCTATGAAAAAGTTAATGCCAATATGACCGGGAAGGTGGCTGTCAAGCTCCATACCGGTGAAAAGAACGGCCCGAACTTCACCCCGGCATCATGGGTGAAAAAGGTCATGGAGAACGAAGAAACACTGAAAGACGCAGTGATCGTGGAGACCAATACATTGTATGACGGTGACCGTTATACGACGGAAGAGCATAGGGATACCCTGAAAGTCAACGGATGGGATTTCTGCCCGGTGGATATCATGGACGAGGAAGGCACAGTGGATCTTCCTGTCAAAGGCGGAAAATGGTTTGATCATATGACCCATGGTTCGCATATGACAGACTACGATTCCCTGTTCTGCCTGACACATTTCAAGGGTCATGCGATGGGCGGCTTCGGCGGATCCAACAAGAATATCGGTATCGGCTGCGCGGACGGCAGGATCGGCAAAGCTATGATCCATTCCAAGAACGGCAATGTCTGGGGCGTCGTCGAAGATGAACTGATGGAAAAGATCACGGAATCCACAAAGGCAACGATCGACTTCTTCGGAAAGAACGTGACATATGTCAACGTCATGCGCAACATGAGCGTATCCTGCGACTGTGAAGGCGTTGCGGCACAGCCGGTCGTAACACCGAATGTCGGCATCCTTTCCTCCACGGACATCTGTGCCATCGATTCCGCGAGCGTAGACCTGATCTACGCGATGTGTGAAAAGGATCACCATGACCTCGTGGAGAGGATCGAATCCAGACACGGACACAGACAGCTGTCCTATATGTACGAACTCGGCATGGGCAACAGGAAGTACATCCTGATCGACCTGGACAACGATGAGGCAAGGATCACACCGGCCAAAGCCGTAGAGGGCGTAAAGCCGTTCAAACTGGTCAAATAAACAAAGAGGGGCGGTCAATGACCGCTCCTTAAATATGTAATTATATTTTGCATGGTATAATGCTGATATGACGAGATCCCGCAGACGGAGAAAATACAGAAGGGTAAAAAGCCGGACACCTGTGTTCGGACGTCTTCTTGTCCTTGTGATCGGGGTCTCTTTTCTTGTTTTCGGCATGCGCTGGATCCGCTCCACCCTGCGCCTGCGGGAAGAACTCCAGGAGGAATCCCGGCTGGAAGTCGAGAATCCGCTCCGCCTGCATGCCTATGACTGGGACAACCTTTCGGAAGACGGGGAATTCCTGACCTATGAAGATCATACCTATACGTCCCTGAAAGGGATCGATGTATCTGCCTACCAGGGTGATATCAACTGGGAAAAAGTAAAACAGGCAGGTATCGATTTCGCCTATATCCGGGCAGGATACAGGGGATATGACAAAGGACATATCAAGGTCGATCCGAAGTATGAATACAATATCGAAAACGCAAAGAAGGCAGGTCTCGATGTCGGCATCTACTTCTTTTCCCAGGCCATTACAGCCGAAGAGGCAAGGGAGGAAGCGGAATACATGATCCGCATCCAGGGGAAATATGACCTCCGTTTCCCGATCGTCTTTGACATGGAACACAATCAGACAGGCGTTGACCGGATCGGTGATCTTTCCCGGGAGGAAAAGACGGAATTCGCGCTCACATTCTGCCGGCATGTGCAGAAAGCGGGCTATATACCGATGATCTATGCCAGTTCCGGGCTGTTTGATTCGGAATTTGATCTGAAATACTTCGCAGATATGCATCTGTGGGTGGCGGAGTACGGCAGCTATCCCCGGTTCCCGTATGAATTCAGCCTGTGGCAGTATTCCTGCACGGGCAAAGTGGACGGCATCAGCGGGAATGTGGACCTCGACCTGATGCCGGTGAAGAAGTAAAAAAGAGATCATCCGATCTCTCTTTCCCTCAATATCGTATCAATGTATTCAGGCAGGATCTTTCCTTTGGAGAGGTCCTGTATTTTTTCCGTGATGCCTTCCCGGTCGGTCAGAAACTGACAGGTGACCGCTTCATCATATGCCATATCCATGATCTCGGTGTTCTTGCGCAGCCAGCCCTCCAGCGTGCCGGACATGTCATAGGGATATGTGACGGAATAGTGCTGCAGGGGCACATCCTCGACTTTCCGCGCATGGGCAAGGGCGGAGGAAACACACCCGGCATATGCCCGGATCAGCCCCGAAGCGCCGAGTTTGATCCCGCCGAAATAACGCACGACACAGGCGCAGATATCCGTCACTTCCGTATGCAGGATCGCTTCCAGCATAGGGATGCCGGCAGTACCGGAAGGCTCCCCGTTGTCATTGGAACGGCGGATCTGCCGGTTTTCACCGATGACATAAGCCGTGCATACATGCGTGGCATCGCTGAATTCCTTACGTATGATCTCGATGTACATCCGCGCTTCTTCCTCGCTCCGGCAGGGGCAGAGGCAGGCGGTGAATTTCGATTTCTGTATTTCCGTGTTTTCCCGGTATTCTTCCTTCAGTCGCATGAATCAATTATAAAATGGTATAATACCAAAAGGCAAAGAATATGGGAAAAATCAGACAGTTAGACACACAGACAGCGAATATGATCGCGGCCGGCGAAGTCGTCGAGAGGCCGATGGGGATCGTGAAGGAACTGGTGGAGAATGCGATTGACGCAGGAAGCACCAGGATCACGGTGATCACGGAAGAAGGCGGCATACAGAAGATCACCGTCGAAGATGACGGATGCGGTATGGACAGCAGCGATGCCCAGATGGCGTTTGCCCGCCATGCCACCAGCAAGATCTCCAGCCACAGCGATCTATGGAATATCGGTACGCTCGGATTCCGCGGTGAGGCGCTTCCTTCCATCGCTTCCGTTTCCAAGGTGGTGCTCTGCACCAGCGACGGAACAGACGCGACGCGGATCGAGATCGAATACGGCAAGGTGATCTCCGCTTCACCGTATCCCTGCAGCCAGGGAACACAGATCACGGTGAGCGGTCTTTTCTACCGGACGCCGGCAAGACTGAAGCATATGCGCAGCGCGAACTATGAGAACTCCCTGATCCAGACGGTGATCGGGAAGTTTGCCTTGTCCCACCCGGAGATCGCCTTCCATTTCATCAGTGACGGCAGGGATGCTTTCCGGACAACGGGAAGCGGTGACCTGCTGGAAGTGATCTTCCAGCTGTACGGCAGGAGCACAGCGGAGAACGCGCTGCCGTTTGCCTGCGCGGATATGGATTATGAGGTTGACGGATATCTTGTAAGGCCTATGATCACCAGGGCATCGCGGAATGCCATGCATATCTTCCTGAACGGACGTATGGTGCGTACGTTCAAGCTGTATAAGGCAGTGCAGGACGGATATGAGGATTTCATCGTAAAGGGAAGATTCCCGATCGTTGTCCTGAATGTCAAAATGGATCCCCATCTGCTGGATGTGAATGTGCACCCCAGCAAATGGGAAGTGCGTCTTTCCAAAGAGATCCAGCTGGAAAACCTGATCCGGGACCATGTACGGAAAACGCTGTCCGGCAATGTGCTGGCACCGAAGGCGGAGATCTCCAAAAGCAGGACCAGGTATTACGAACCGATCTCCTTTGATACGGATGCCCTGATCCGGGAAACGATGCAGAAAGAAGAAAGACCGGAGCCCGCTCCAAAGCCGGAACCGGTGCAGTATACAACGGAGGAATTCCGGGAAAGCCTGCGGAAGGAAGCGGAACAGGATGTAGAGATCCTGCGCTCCCTGACAGCGGAAAAGAAGCCGGAATACAAAGCGGAGACAAGATCCTTCCCGGCCATGGAAGTGATCGGGCAGCTCCATGAAAAGTTTATTTTATGCGCCTGTGAAGCCGGACTGGCAGTCATTGACCAGCATGCCGCCCAGGAACGCGTGCATTACGAGGAATATCAGAAGATCCTGAATCAGGAACCGGCTATGGTGCCGTGCCTGATCCCGCATACCCTGCATGTCACGGATGACATCGTGCAGCGCCTGGATGAACTGAATGAAGCCGTGAAGGATATCCATGTGCGGTTTGAGGCTTTCGGACATGATACGCTGATCGTGCATGAAGTGCCGGTCTGGATGACGCAGCTGGAGGAAGATGCTTTCCTGGAAGATGTTCTGGACCAGTTCCGGAACGAAAGGGAAACAAAATACACACGGATGGAAAAGAAGAAGATCGCCACGATGGCGTGCCATCATTCGATCCGTTTCAATAAAAGTCTGACCATGGAGGAGATGAAGGAAGCGGTAAGACAGCTGAGCCTGTGCGAAAATCCGCATCACTGCCCCCACGGCAGACCTACGTTTATCATCATGGATGAAAAAGAACTGACAAAGGAGTTTCTGCGATGAAGAAGGTCCTTGTCATTGCCGGTCCGACAGCTTCGGGGAAAACGGGCTTTTCCCTGGAAATAGCCAGGGAAACCGGCTGGAGCGTGATCAGCGGTGATTCCATCCAGGTATACCGGGGCATGGATATCGGTTCCGGCAAAGTCACCGCGGAGGAGATGGGCAATGTAACGCATTATCTGCTCGATATCTGCGATCCTTCCGAACGGTATACGGCAGCGGATTTCCAGCGTATGGCCAGGGAGAAGATCGAAGCGGCAGATGAGGGAATCATCATTGCCGGCGGAACCGGGCTGTATCTGAAATCCTGTCTGTATGATTATTCCTTCGAAGAGGAGGAAGAGACGGACGAAAACCGGTTTGACGGCATCAGCGATGAAGACCTGTATGCGGTCCTGCTGGAAAAAGATCCGGAACAGGCGGAAAAGATCCACCCGCATAACCGCAGGAGGGTCGTCCGCAGCCTGACGATCCTGGAAACGACCGGCAGGAAGCAGAGCGAGATCATCGCGGCGCAGGAACATAAGATGCTGTATGATACATTCATTGCCGGATGCACGATGCCCAGGGAGATCCTGTATGAAAGGATCAACCGGCGTGTCAGGGAAATGGAAGCGGCAGGGCTTGAAGAAGAAGTCAGAGGTCTGCTGGAAAAAGGCATAACGTTCGAGAATACTTCGATGAAAGGCATCGGATATAAGGAATGGAAGGGATACTTTGAAGGGACCATGACAGAGGAAGAGGTCATTCAGGAGATCCAGAAACATTCCCGCCAATTCGCGAAGCGCCAGTACACATGGCTGAACCACCAGATGCCGGTGCACTGGTTCAATATCCTCGATGAAACGGAAAAAGAAGAAATGAAAGAAGAGATCCGCAGATGGATCGCGGAAAGCAGGTAAAGTTATGAATGACAATATGGCCCGCATACGGGCAAAGATACGCAATGATATGGCACTGACAGGCGCCTGCTGGGGATTCCTGTTTGCGCTGCTGTTCCTGGTACAGGCGCTCAGGAAAAAAGAAGATCTCTATCTCACTTTGGGCTGTTTTCTGGCGGTGGCTGTCATTTCTTTCCTGGTTTATCTCCGGCGTACAGCCTCTGTCAAAAGACAGATCCCGCGGAACGCAATGGATTCCTTCAAACATGATCATCTGGAAAAGGCCGGTCCCGGCTTTTATCTGGGTGAGGAATGGCTGGTCTTTGAGGATAAGGAAACATACCGTATCCTGCGGAAGGATGATATGAGCGATATCCGCGAATTCTGCACACATCCCGAAAATGTAAAGGGACTGATCGAGATCTTCCTGAACGGCAGGGCAAAACCGGAACGGTTTGTCTTTGACAGGAAGAACCATGCGGACCTGCCGGGAAATCTGCGCAGCTGGCTGATCCCGGATCTCGAAGCGGATATGGCAGTCTGCCCGTTCTGCGGCAATGTACAGGCAGATGACCTTGTTTTCTGTGAGAACTGCGGCGCGCGCCTGAAAGCGGAAGCCCCGGTAAAAACAGCTACCCGGAGTGTTAGCGCGGATCCTGCGGTTCCGTTCGTGAAGCCGAAGCGGGACCGGAAGAGCCTGTTCCTGCTGGGTCTGGCAGTGACGGCGATCCTCGCGGTATTCTGGCAGCTGCTGATGTAAGCTGAATAATTGACATTCTGATACGAATCGCTATTATAATAATATGATTCCCGAAGGGATCATAAAGGAGGTATTTACCATGAGTGAATTCAACCAGTCAAATATATACGAAAGAGATGAGACATCCGGTCTGAAAGCCTATATCACAAAGGTTTTCACAATTATGGGCGGCGGTCTCGCGCTGACAGGCTTCGTAGCCTGGCAGGGTTATAAGAGCCTGATGCTCGGCAGGGGCTTTATCGCCAACCTGTTCTACGGATTCCCGCAGATCGCGTGGATCCTGCTGATCGCTGAATTCGGCATCGTAATCGGCCTGAGCGCCGGTCTCAGAAAGATGAGCACCGGCCTGGCAACCGGCCTGTTCCTGGCATATGCCCTGATCACAGGTCTGACATTCAGCTATATTCCGTTCCTGTACGGTATCCATACCGTATTCACAGCCTTTGTGTATGCGGCTGTCCTGTTTGTCAGCTGCGCTATTATCGGCCATACGACCAGTGTTGATTTGTCCCGTTTCAGCGGACTGATGATCGGCGGCCTGGTATCCATGGTCGTCGTAGGCATTCTTTCGATCTTCATCCCGATCCTGCGGAACAACATCCTGTTCGGCTACATCGGCCTGATCCTGTTCCTGTTCCTGACAGCGTGGGATATGCAGAAGATCAAGGGATTCTACTATGGTGTGGAAGAAGGCAGACTGAAGAACAATCTCGCGATCTACGGCGCGTTTGAACTCTATCTGGATTTCCTGAACATGTTCCTGTATCTGCTCAGGATCCTGGGACGCGGTTCCAAGAAATAAGTGAGAAACGGAAAAAGGCAGGAACTCCTGCCTTTTGTATCATGAAGGGAGGTGCATGGCATGAAACTGTATGAACACAGATTTACGGAATACTATCATAAATATGTTGTTTTCGAGGCGGATGACCTGACGGACCTGCTCAAGGAAGCAATCAAAGTCAGCGACCGCGACTGCTATGCGCTTTGTTCTTCCTATATCGCGCCGGACGGATTTCTGGAATTCAACGTGCTGGCGATCGGGAATGACTGGGACAGCTGTACGAAAGGCCTGCGTTTCAACAAAATGCTCGGCATCTTCACGGCTGACCAGGTATGCGAAAAGGAAATGCGCGTCATTGAGCCGTCCATGCGGATGATCGAGAAAAACTTCCGTTTCCTGCTGGAAAAGGACGCGGAAGTGGATGAGGACCTTCTGCAGGTCAGACTGGATGCCCGTCTGGACCCCGTACGCGACCTGTTCTATCCGGACCATGTCCTGACGGGACTGATCAAAGGACCGTTCTACCGGGAATATGAAATGCGCGTTACAGGCATCAAGGGACCGTTCCTCGCCGGATTCCTGAATGAGGAACCGCAGGAGGAGATCGGTGTGCATGAGGATGATCCCCTGTGGGCACTGCCTTGCTACATAGGTACGGATTTCCGTCTGCTTGCCCTGTTTGCGGGAGAGCGCATGAGCAAGGAAGAAAAAGAGATCATGGATCAGATCCTGCAGGTATCTGACCGTTATGGCATCGATTTCAACGGTGTCTCTATCAAGAACTAGGAGGGGAAATGAGCCGTTCCAGAGAAGTAAAATACAAATGCCCGTACTGCGGCAGGGAATTCGGGATCACGGTCTACGACAGCGTGGAAACCGCGAAAGACCCGGATCTCAGGGACGCGTGCATGAGCGGGGATATCTTCCGCCATTCATGTCCGCACTGCCATACGGACTTCATGGTTCAGAACCCGCTGGTCTACATCGATGCGGCACATAAGTTCGTTATCTGGCTCAGCAGCCAGGATACCGGCGCGGATCTTTCCGCCCTGTCCGGGCCGCTGGACGCGCAGGGATACAAGCTTCGCCGCTGCAAGACCCTGAAGGAGTTTACCGAGAAGATCCAGATCTTCGAAGACGGGATGGATGATGTCCTGGTCGAACTGGCGAAGTATGACAGCTTCATCGAGTATATCGACAATAAAAAAGGCGATCCTTCCTCCGTTACCGGCGTGGAATACCAGAGGGCGGACAACGGCGTTCTGAAAGTCAATGTCCGCACGGATGACAGGGGAATGTCCTTCCTGATCCCGGTATACATGCTGGAGGAAGAGATCGAAGCCAACAAGGAACTGTATGAGGTCGACAACCGCCAGTTCCCCTGTGTCAATGACGAATGGATCATCTCCCTGTTCATGGAGAGCAGCGGAGAAGCCTGAAACGAAAGAAAACTGTGAAGATATTTCACAGTTTTTTATTTTCTGTTCTGTGCCAGCATATCCGCGATCCGCGGGACGATATGATCCAGTACCTCCCGGTACCCGCAGTATGCATCGTTCAGCCAGCATACATTCTGCCTACGGCATCCCCCGTGACATACATTGATATACCGGCAGCCGGAACAGGGTTCCTTTCTGCAGTCCGATGTTTCCAGGAATCTTTTTGCATTTATACTTTCCTGCATTTCTTCAAAGCTGCTGGCCCTGACATTGCCCAGCTTCCATTCATCGAGACAGTAGAAATCACATGGGTATACATCACCGTTTCCTTCGATGACAAACTGCTGCGTACATCTTCCCAGCATGCCGCACTGGTAGGGAGCCTGTCCCATCATCATGCAGGCAATATTCTCAAACAGGTTCACGCTCATCTGTACGCCTTTCAGCAGACCTTTCTGCCAGGCATCGAAGAACGCGCACCAGAACGACGCGTAATCTTCCGGCGTCAGCGCTGTATCTGACGGACCGGACCCATCCAATTCCGGCAGGCAGGGAATCAGCTGGATATAGCGGAAGCGGTGGCTTCTGTAAAAGTCAAACAAGGCTTCCGGATGCTTTGCCAGCTGTTTCGTGACTACAGTCAGGATGTTGTATTCCACCCCGTGGTCTTCCAGAAGATCAATGGCTTTGAGGATCAGGAAGAACACGCTTTTTTTCTCTGCGTCATAACGGTTCTGATCGTGGATCCGCTGATATCCGTCAAGACTGATGCCGACGAGGAAATTCCGTTCTTTGAAGAACTCTGCAAATTCCTCATCCAGCAGGGTACTGTTAGTCTGGATGGACCAGTTGACCCTGATC
>CACZPD010000166.1 GCA_902782955.1 uncultured Erysipelotrichaceae bacterium | reverse complement strand
TTTTCTGTATCATGATCGTTTACCTCTTCCTCATTATAGGCGGAATCATTGTATAATTGGTTTGAAAAATAGAGGAAACCATCATGAAAGTACTGAATTTCGGGTCATTGAACTATGATCATATTTATGAAATGGACCATTTTATTACACCGAAAGAGACTGCTTCTTCCCTGTCGTACAGCCGTTCCCTGGGCGGGAAGGGACTGAATCAGTCCATTGCCCTGGCAAAGGCAGGAACGGAGATCTATCACGCAGGCATGGTCGGGTATGACGGGGATGTGCTGATCGAATATCTGCGGGATTTCGGGGTCAATACGGATTACCTGAAACAGGATCCGAAGAACGCGACCGGGCATGCGATCATCCAGGTGTGCAATGCCGAAAACTGCATCATCCTGTTCGGCGGCACCAACCAGCTGATCACGCCGGAAATGATCGATGAGGTACTGGACCATTTTGAAGCAGGGGATGTCCTCCTGATCCAGAATGAAATATCATCTCTTTCCGACCTGATCGTGAAAGCACACGCAAAAGGAATGAAGATCGCGTTCAACGCGGCGCCGATGAATGAGAAGGTATTTACCTATCCTTTGGAATATGTGGATCTCTTTATTGTCAATGAAGTGGAAGGAAGAGGTCTTGCAAAAACGGAGCGGACTGATTATGAAGGCATTATCGAAGCCCTGCAGAAGGCATATCCGGAGAATGAGATCCTGCTTACCGTAGGCGGGGACGGTTCCTATTATATCCATGGGGATACCGTGATCCACCAGGAAGCTTTCCCGGTTGAGGCAGTGGATACGACGGCTGCCGGAGATACCTTCACCGGTTTCTATCTGGCATCCATCCTGCAGAAAAAAGAGCCTTCGGAAGCATTGAGGATCGCTTCAAAGGCATCTTCCATCTGTGTTCAGTATAAAGGTGCGGCTGTCAGCATTCCTTCAGCCGAGGATCTCAAGCTGGTTTAAGATCACCGGGGCGGCGGATTCGTTGAGGATCCCGGCCGCTCCTTTTTCTTTAGCAAACTGTACAGGAACAGTGCAGTTCTGTATGGTGACCTGGCCGTTCCTGAGATCTGCCTGTATCGTCAGACCAGACCGGGCATCCAGGTCACAGATGACGGTCTCTTTGAGACTGTCGTTTTTCTTCTGCGTATGGTACAGCTTTCCTTCCCTGACGCGGAGTCCGCTGTAGTCCCGGCAGCCTCTCCAGGCATAAGCCAGGACCAGGTCTTCCGGGAACTGTGTTTCGAGAGTTACTTTCTGCAGGGAGATATCCCGGCAGGAAAGATTGAAGGCACTTTCCGGCTTCAGCAGCAATCCGCTGCCGGTGATCTCAGCGTCTCCTTTGTACAGGTTCAGCCCGCTGACCGTGTGATGGCGGACAGAACCGATATCCAGACCCCTGTCTTCATCATGCAGGTCCGCAAAGTTCACGGTATATGCCGGATGTTTTTCGAAGGAAAAGGACAGGAGTTCTATGGAAGTCCTGCGGGTCAGGACAGGCAGTTCGACCTGCAGCCCGATTTCGAGTACGGGGATCCGGCAGGAAGGCACTTTCATGGCGACAGTTCCTTCGCGGATCGTTTCACCGAAGAAATAGTTCCCGGCATAGTCTTTGACATACGGTGTGACCAGTGCGCCGGTCTCATATGGATCTGCCAGTTCATATGTTACGAGGTCACCCGGCTCCAGGACGGCCGCGAACTGCGGTTCATAGCGGCAGTCATAGACATCTTCCGGGCGGAAATATGTCTTTTTCCGGATCATGAAAGGGCTGTGCGGCTGAATGTCATCCAGACAGATGCGCAGTGTATTGTGTACGGTACGCAGTGTACAGGCATGGTACCTGTCCGTGTCGGGAATAAAGCCGTTTACTGCATAGGGCATCAGGAAGTCGGCCTTGTACTGCCCGGATATCTTTTCATATTCTTCCGGAACGGGAATGTTGTGCAGGGCACAGGCGATCCGGGTGAAATACAAAGCGGAAGAAGAGATATCCGTGATGTTGTCGGCACCGATGGAAGATGAAGACAAAAGGATATCCTGCATCGGACGGATCCATTTCTCATCAATGCCCGCTGCGCCTTTGAGCATGCCCATTACGGAACCGACATTGCCGAGGTTGCAGTCGGTATCACATCCTGCATCCGCGATCAGTCCCATTGTCCTGTCGAAGCCACCTTTCCCATACAGCATGCCGTATATCATGATGGCAGAGTTCGGAAGGATATGACACACACCGGGATATTTGTCATAGCCGTGGGTGGATTC
>CACZPD010000165.1 GCA_902782955.1 uncultured Erysipelotrichaceae bacterium | reverse complement strand
ATACATTTCCTGCTTTTTTTCCGATATCTGTACGGTAATGCATATTTTCAAATGATACGGCCTTCACGCCTTCATAGGCATTATGCAATGCCTCTTTCAGGTCTTTGCCCGTGGCGGTAATACCCAGCACACGGCCGCCGTTGGTGTAGTAAGTGTCGTTTTCCTTCTTTGTGCCGGCATGATATACCGTCACGCCTTCGCACTGTCCTTCCGCATCCAGGCCTTTGATCGGATATCCCTTCGTATAGCTTCCCGGATAGCCGCCGCTGGCTTCGATGACGCACGCCGCAGCCCCGTCTTCCCATTCAATATCCAGATCACCCAGTGTCTCATAACGCACTGCCTTCATGATCTCAAACAGATCTGTCTTCAGAAGCGGCAGGACGACCTGTGTTTCCGGATCACCGAACCGGCAGTTGTATTCCACGACTCTCGGTCCCTTCGGTGTCAGCATCAGTCCGAAATAGAGACATCCCTTGAACGGTCTTCCCTCTTCCTTCATCGCTTCCATCGTCGGCAGGAAGATCTTCTGCATGCATTCCTCCGCGATCTCTTTTGTATAGAACGGACTCGGCGCGATCGTCCCCATACCGCCTGTATTCAGACCTTCGTCATTGTCGTTTGCCCGCTTGTGATCCATGGAGGATACCATCGGACAGATGACATTGGAATCCGTAAATGCCAGGACGGATACTTCCGGACCGGTCATGAATTCCTCGATGACCACTTCATTTCCTGCATCGCCGAAGGTCTTGTCGACCATGACCTGCTGGACTGCCTTCACGGCTTCCTCTTCGTTCTGGATGATCAGGACGCCTTTGCCCAGCGCAAGACCATCAGCCTTCAGCACGATCGGATAGGTATTTCTTTCTTTGATATAGGCCAGCGCTTCATCCGCTTCGGAAAAGATCTCATAATCCGCTGTCGGGATGTTGTATTTGCTCATGAGGCCTTTGGAGAACGACTTGGAAGCTTCGATCCTGGCAGCTTCCCGGTCCGGGCCGAAACACGGCACACCGATCGCTTCCAGTTCATCCACCATGCCGAGTGCCAGCGGATCATCCGGTGTGACCACACAGAAGTCCACTTCCTCATCCCTGGCAAGCTTCTTCATGTTTTCGATGTCAGTCGCCTTCACATTTACGCAGACTGCCTGTGAACTGATGCCGCCGTTGCCCGGCGCGCAGATGATCTCATCCACCAGCGAACTTTCCGCAAGCTTTCTGACGATCGCATGTTCCCGGCCGCCTGAGCCGATTACAAGTACTTTCATATCCTTCTCCTGTTTCTCAGTGATGGAACAGACGGATGCCGTTGAATGCCATCACCATATTGTATTTATCGCATGTCTCGATCACGTTGTCATCACGGATGGATCCGCCCGGTTCCACGATGTACTGGACGCCGCTCTTATGCGCGCGCTCGATGTTGTCGCCGAACGGGAAGAACGCGTCGGAACCGAGTGATACGCCTTTCAGTTCCTTCAGCCATGCCTTCTTTTCTTCTGTTGTGAATACAGACGGCTTTTCCGTAAAGAACTTCTGCCAGGTGCCTTCTCTCAGGACATCTTCGTATTCATCGGAGATATATACGTCGATCGTGTTGTCGCGGTCAGCCCTGCGGATGCCTTCCTTAAACGGCAGGTCCAGGACTTTCGGACACTGGCGCAGCCACCAGTTGTCAGCTTTGCTGCCGGCAAGACGTGTGCAGTGCACACGGGACTGCTGTCCCGCACCGACGCCGATCGCCTGTCCGTTCTTTGCATAGGCAACGGAATTGGACTGTGTATATTTCAGGGTGATCATCGCAACGGTCAGATCACGTTTTGCCTCTGCAGGAAGATCCTTGTTCTTTGTAACGATATTTTCAAATGTGGAATCATCGATCTTCAGTTCATTTCTTCCCTGTTCGAAAGTAACGCCGTATACCTGCTTTCTTTCCACCGGTGCCGGTACATAATTTTCATCGATCTGGATGACATTGTATCCGCCTTTGCGCTTTTCCTTCAGGATCGCCAGCGCTTCATCTGTATAACCCGGCGCGATAACGCCGTCGGATACTTCCTTCTTGATGAGCAGTGCTGTTTCCTTGTCGCAGATATCGCTCAGCGCGCAGAAATCGCCGTAGGAACTCATTCTGTCCGCACCGCGTGCCCTTGCATAAGCGGAAGCCAGCGGTGTCAGTTCACAGTCATCAGTAAAGTAGATCTTCTTTTCCACTTCCGACAGCGGCAGGCCTACTGCCGCACCGGCCGGGCTGACATGCTTGAAGGAAGCAGCCGCAGGAAGTCCTGTAGCTTCTTTCAGTTCCTTGACAAGCTGCCAGGAATTCAGCGCGTCCAGGAAGTTGATATAGCCCGGTCTTCCGTTGAGGACCTTTACCGGGAGTTCCCCTTCTTCCATAAAAATACGTGAGGGTTTCTGATTCGGGTTACAGCCGTATTTCAATTCCAGTTCTTTTGCCATATCTTCCTCCTTTACTGGTTCTTATTATAAATATGTGTCTGTGTCTCGCCTGTTTCAAGGTCGATCTGACGTGTAAACAGGGACACCTTGTTGTCTTCGTTGAGTGCTTCCCACAGATGATCGGAGAAATCATCGAAGGATTCCTTTTCCATCACGAATGTCTTCGGTTCGCCTTTGAATGAAGGGATCGGATTGCCGTCCTGTTCATAGGTGTGGATCATATGGATCACGCCCGGCAGTGTATGTTCATATTCATAGAACAGTCTCTCTGTCGCGTCCGGATTGCCGCCCGCGCTCTTGAGAATGCTCATCTTGTAGCTGTCGCCTTCCACAACGGCGCTGATGCGCGGCGTATAGTTCGGCGCATCCGGTTCAAATGTCCGTGTGCGCAGGGCATCGGCGAATGTCTTTCCTTCCTTCATGAAGTCATAGACCGTATCCGTCTGGTCACCGTTTGTAACGATTGTCTTTCCGTCCAGTACACGTACGGGAGCGTAGATGATCAGTGACGGATCTTTCATCTTTGATTCATCAAAAGCCTGTGTGCGGATGCCTGCCCCGTCTTCGACAAAGACGCGGTTGCGGCTGTTCTCGCTTCTGCCCATGATGAAATAGCCGATTCTCATTTTCCTGCCGCACGGTGTACGGCCGATCACGATCCCTCTGCCGGGATATTTGTTGTTTTTCAGATCTTCAAATACGTTCATTTTCCTCTATCTCCTTCGCTAACTGTTCTGCCGCTTTCGGCAGCAGGATCCATTCCGCTTCTTCCATGACCCTTCTCTGCAGGATCTCCGGCGTATCGCCTTCTTTTACTTCCACTGCTTTCTGAAGCAGGATCTTTCCGCCGTCCGGGATCTCATTGACCAGGTGCACGGTAGCGCCTGTGACTTTCACGCCTTTT
>CACZPD010000164.1 GCA_902782955.1 uncultured Erysipelotrichaceae bacterium | reverse complement strand
TGCGGAAACAAAAGATTTCGGTATTGCGAGGATCATCGTCAATGATGTTCTCGATGCTGTCAACGTTCTGAAAGATGCGGATTTCATTGCAAATCTGACATCCGTTCTCGCTGTCGCTGTACCGGATGAACCGGGCGGACTTGACAAACTGCTTCAGATCTTCGCAGAAGCAAATGTCAACATCGAATATATGTATGCATTTCTTGGCGCGAAAGACATCAATCATGCATATATGATCTTCCGCACTTCCGACACCAAGGCTTCCGAAGCCAAGCTGGTCGGCAAGGGACTGAAGATCCTGTCACAGGAAGATATCGCAAATATCTGATCCATTTAAAAAAATCTGTTGTTCATCAGTGAACAGCAGATTTTTTGTTTATTCAATTTCGTGAACGGACGGGAATCCGTATTTGCTTTCAGCGCTGGTCACAGCTTTCAGGACCGCTTCACTCAGGACATCGGCCGCCAGTGTGCCGACCATATCAGATGTGCTTTCCACATCCCCGAGGGACATTGCATAGATGCTGTCGCCATCCGCGGAAGTATGGACGGGACGGATCGCCCTTGCCAGTCCGTTATGTGCCAGGGAAGCGGTTTTAATGAGCTGTGTTTTATTCAGCTTCGCGTTTGTCAGTATGATAGCCAATGTAGTATTCCCGGCAGCTTCCGGTTCCTGATACGCGGAAGCGTAGAAGAGATCCGCGGAAGAAAGCAGATGCTTTTTTGACGGATCCAGCAGACCGGCGATTTCCCTGCCGGTTTTCCAGTCATAGACATCCCCTAATGCATTTACAACGACAACGGCACCGACCTTGAGATCTCCTGCCTGCACGGCATAACTCCCTATGCCAGTTTTCATGCAGAAATCCATTCCCAGGAGTTTTCCGACTGTCGCACCGTTACCGACGCCGTAGTTTCCGTCGCGGTAATTCCCCTTTTCCGCATTGACACAGGCTTCATATCCCAGCGCCTGATTCGGTCTTGCGTACGGATCTGCCGTCATCAGATCAAAAATATCCGACTGGCAGACAAGGGGGACACGAATATTCCCTACCGCAAACCCTATGCCATGTTCTTCCAGGTACCGCATGACGCCGCCGGCTGCGTCCAGCCCGAACGCACTTCCGCCGCTGAGCAGAACCGCGTGAATGACGTCTGCGTTGGCAGTCGGCTTCAGCAGTTCGCTTTCGCGTGAAGCCGGACCGCCGCCCCGGACATCCAGTCCGCACGGAGCGCCCTTATCGACAATGAATACTGTACAGCCTGTTCCGCCTTCTTCATCCTGCGCATGGCCGATCCGGATTCCTTCGATATCCGTGATTGGTATTTCCTTTATTTTTTCATTGAATTTTATGTCCATAATGTCTTCTACCTTCTTCCTTCGATCGGTATCCTGATAAAGTAATATTTGTTGTCTTCTGAAATGATCCTGCCTCCGTTTTTCATAATGACACGCAGCGAAGCTGGATTATCCTTCCTGACCCGGAGATGGAATTCCTTTTCCCTGATCAGTTCTTCCGCCTTTTCCAGCAGCTTTTTCATACCTTCTGTGCCGTATCCCTGATCACGGTATTCTTTTTTTATGCAGTATCCGATATGTCCGGCACCGCTGCGCAGCTGGTTGTTGAGGTAATGTCTGACACGGTAATGACCGATCACCTCATCATCTTTCCAGAGGAAGAAAAATGTTTCCGGCACATAGTCATCCGGAAGGTCTCTTCCTTCTGAAAATGCGATCATTTCCGGCAGTGCTTTATTTGTGAATTCTTCTTCGGAACATCCTGCCCAGGGATTCTTCATGCCGTTTTCATCAGCCGGCATATCTTTCATAAAGGCATATTCCTTTGCGGAATCTTCCAGATTGGCAGTCTTCAGTACTAACATAATTACCTCCGCTATCTAACAATTATTATAAAAGAAAAAAGAGGCTGTGCCTCATGATTCGCATAACCATGGAACAGCCTCTTTATTGAGATATTATTTGGAAGCGCTGGCACCAGCGATACGGCCGAATACGACGAAGTCAGCGACTGCATTACCGCCGAGACGGTTGCCGCCGTGTACACCGCCGGTAACTTCGCCTGCTGCGAAAAGACCCGGTATCGGATTTCCGTCTTTACCGATAACTTCAGCGTTGGTGTTGATCTTGACACCGCCCATGCAGTGATGGATACCTGGTGAGATCTGAACAGCGTATAACGGAAGAGCAGACATATCTGTTTTCATCTTATCTTTAACAGTTGCTTTTCTGCCGAATTCAGTATCATCTACAGTATAGTATCCGTTTTCTGCATCGCCGAGTGCACAGTAACCGATCCACTTATCCAGAGATTCCTTGACTGTTGCTTCATCACATCCGATCAGTTTGGCGAGATCTGCGACTGAATCACATTTGATCATATATCCTTTGCTGATATATTTTTTAATAACACTGGATTTCTTTAACATCGTTTCGTCGACAACAAGCCAGGCGTAACTGTCAGGCTGTTCTGTAACATGTGCAGAAACGACATCACGTGTTCCGAGTTCATCGCAGAATCTCTTGCCTTCCTTGTTGAGCAGAATAGCACCGTCACCGCGGAGAGATTCGGAGATCAGGGCACCATCTGTCTGGACGACTGTCGGATGTACCTGGATCTGCTCAAGATCTACGAAATCAGCACCGACTTCTTCCAGGAATGCAATGGCGTCTCCAGTAACAGATGGAGCATTCGTGGAAACATAGCCTTCCAGATCCGGACGGTACTTCGTAATCAGATCCGGATTGGAACCGAAACCGCCAGTCGTAATGACAACTGAATTTGCGTGGATAACGATCTCATTTCCATCTTTTCCAACCGCGTGGAGGCCGACTGCCTTGCCGTCTTCCATGATGATCTTATCAACTTTTGCGTCAGTGATGATCGTAATACCGAGTTCATCAGCTTTTGCGGAAAGCTTTTCAATCAGATATGTACCTACAGAAATAACAACTTCGTTCGGACCGGGTTTTCCGGATTCTGTCGGACGGTGCTGTCTGGCATTGGTTGCACCTCCAGCTTTGCCTACATCTACAAGTTCAGCACCGATGCTGTCGAGCCAGTCGATGGCGTCAGAAGAATTATCTGCAAGTGTTCTGACCAGATCAGGATTGTTCAGGTTGTGACCGCCTTCCATTGTGTCTGCGTAGAATACATCTGCTGAATCTTCAATTCCCTGTTCTTTCTGATAATGTGTACCTGCAGCGTTCATTCCGCCTGTTGCGTAACTGGAGTTTCCGCCCGGGACGGAAGCTTTTTCGAGAATGATGACTTTTTTGCCGTTCTGTGCTGCTGTAATGGCAGCTGTAAGACCTGCACCGCCTGCACCTGCGACAACTACGTCACAGGTTTCTTCGATATTTTCAGCAGGAGCGGAAGATCCTTCTTTCGGCTGCAGTGCAGCAGGATCTGCGCCTGCCTGTTTAATTGTGTCATTGACTGCTGCGAAGAATGCTTTGGAAGTAAATGTAGCACCGGTCTGTCCGTCGATATTCGTGGACTGTGCTGCAATAACAGAGTCTACGAGTTTAGGCAGAGCAGCACCGCCGACTGTCGGTGTTTCATAGTCAGCAGTGTATTCGATGGATTCGATCGCACTGTCTGAGAACGTCACTTTGACGTGGACCGGTTTACCGTCTCCCTGGTATCCGTCAGCTTCAGCTTCATATGTTCCTGCTTTGAACAATGAAGAGCCGCCTTCAGAACCACCTGAACCGCCGGAACCTGATCCGGAGCACGCTGCCAGCGAAAAAGCCAGTATGCCGGCAATAATTATCTTTGAAAACTTACTCATGGTGTTTCCTCCTGCCTCCATCATAGCATGATTTGAAAGCATGTTAAGAGAAAAAAGCATGCATATTTTCATGCATGCTTATCTGCAAAAATCAGTCTCTCTGCATTATGCCTGAAGATTATGGTTTTTTCATCATTACTTAAAGGCAGATTATCGATAAAATTAACTGTTTTTTTCTGTTCTCCCCATGGACTGTCCGTTCCGAAGAGAACGTGTTCTGCCCCAATCTCGCGTATGATCTTCATATACCCTTCTGCGGAAAGCATCCGGGAATCTTCTTCCGACCAGTAATCATCGGCTCTTTCGAAATGATCTGCCGAGAAGGATGTATCCACATAAACGCCTGTACCTTTGAAATAATGCGGTACTTCATCCCAGTTTTTCCATCCGCCCATATGGGCAAGAACAAATTTGAAAGGTCCGGTCTGATCCAGCGCATTTCTGCACATGGCCGGGGAGCAGTGCTCGATACCGGGCAGTCCAATATCTTTGCCAGCGTGGGTAACAACGATTAGGTCAAGTTCCTTTGCACACTTCAGAATGCGGATAAAGCGCGTGTCGTCAATATCTACACCCTGATAGACAGGATGGATCTTGATGCCGGCTATGCCGTTTTCCTTTATTCTGTGCATTTCCTCTTCCCAGTCTTCATAATCGGGATGCATGCCGGCAAAGGAAATCAGGCCATTTTCTTTGTACTGTCTGTTGACTTCGGCAGCGGTCCTGTTGATGGTTTTGACCTGGGACGGTTTTGTTGCGACCGGCAGGATCACGGATCTTTCAATACCTGCTTCTTTCATCTTGCGCAGAAGACCGGCGTTTGTGCCATCCGTATATGCCGGCGTGTGGGAGAACGATTTCAGATGATCCACTGTCTTTGCGGCCATGTGATCCGGAAAAGTATGTGTATGGAAGTCGATGATACCGTTCATATTAAGCTTCTTTTTCTTCTCCCAGCGCGCTGCTCTGCGGAACGAGTACTTTCTCTTCATAGCACGCAAATGAACCGTCGACAACATCCTTGTCAGGTTTAGCGGTAAATAATGAAACGACAGGAACAATGATCAATCCTATCAGCATACATGCGGCACCGGCATTGATCGGTGACTGGAAAAGCTTCGGGAATGAACTGCGGACGAAGATATTCGCGAGCATGACTACTGTTGAAAACAGGAAGTTCACCGTGCAGGCAGCTTTTGTGACGCCTTTCCAGTACAGTCCATACAGGAACGGTGCGAGGAAAGCTCCAGCCAGAGCACCCCAGGAAACACCCATCAGCTGGGCAATGAACGTAACGCTGGACTTGTACTGAATGATCGCCAGTACGACAGAAATAGCAACGAATACAACGATGAGAGCCTGCATGACTCTGACCTGTTTCTTTTCATCCATATCCTTAACGAAGTGATCCTTGATCAGGTCAAGTGTAAGGGTGGAGCTGGATGTCAGGACAAGTGAAGACAGTGTTGACATAGAAGCGGATAATACCAGGATCACAACGATGGCGATCAGGATATCCGGAAGACCTGACAGCATGGTCGGGATAACGGAGTCATAACCGTTTGCGGCGATATCGATATTTGCGGAGAACAGACGTCCGAATCCGCCGAGGAAGTAACAGCCGCCGGCAACGATGAACGCGAATGCTGTAGAAACGATCGTACCGGTGGAAATGGATTTTTCACTCTTGATCGCATAGAACTTCTGAACCATCTGCGGCAGACCCCATGTTCCGAGAGATGTCAGTATAACGACGAAGAACAGGTTGATCGGATCCGGTCCGAAGAAGGAATTGAATACACCGGGCGTAGTGGAAACGGATTCATCCACGACATTTCCGAGTCCGTCCAGCGCTGCCAGGAAACCGCCCTGACTGTTCAGAACAGCGAATATAACGGCACAGATGCCGAACAGCATAATAATACCCTGGATGAAATCATTGATCGCGGTAGCCATGTATCCGCCGACGATGACGTATACAGCAGTCAGGATAGCCATAACGATGACACAGATGGAGTAATCAATATTGAAAGCCATTCCGAACAGACGTGATAAACCATTGTAAAGCGATGCGGTATACGGAATCAGAAAGATAAAAGTAATAATGGACGCGGATATTTTAAGCGATATAGATCCGAAACGCTTTTCGAAGAACTGCGGCATTGTGCGGCAGTCGAGATGCTGCGTCATGATCCTGGTCCTTCTGCCGAGGATGACCCAGGCCAGAAGCGAACCGATCAGCGCGTTTCCGATACCGATCCAGGTTGAGGCGATTCCGTATTTCCACCCGAACTGTCCTGCATAACCTACGAAGATAACTGCGGAGAAATAAGATGTACCGAATGCGAAAGCACTGATCCATGGTCCTACGGATCTGCCCCCTAATACAAATCCGTTGACATCTGTTGAATTTCTGCGGCAGTAAAAGCCGACGAAGAGCATTGTGGCGAAAAACAGTACGAGCAGTAATACCTTGATAAACATAATAGAATCCCCTTTCAAATTAAGAATTTCGAAGCACTGCAACGCACTAAAGCGTTGACTTCCTAAAGTGTAAAGGATGCTTTTTGAAAACGCAAGCGTTTTTTCAGAATTTTTTCAACTTTTTTTCATTTTTTCAAAATCATGCTCAGGGTGTTTGACTTTATCGCTTTAGTGTGATAAACTGCCGTTGTTTGGAATTTCAGGAGGATTTATGAAACACAACATCCACGATGAGTCGGTGAAAGATCTCTTTCTCGCCCTTCTCAGTCTGAAAACTGTCGATGAATGTTATGCCCTGTTTGAAGATCTGTGCACGCCGAATGAACTGCTTTCGATTGCGCAGCGGTTCCAGGTCGGCGAAATGCTGAAGGAAAACAGGACATATAAAGAGATCAGCAAGGTAACCGGTGCTTCGACAACTACGATTTCCCGTGTCAACCGCCTGCTCAATGATGATAAGCATGGAATTGAAATGGCATATGAACGTATAAGAGGTAAAAAATATGAATAGAGTTAATAAACAGATGAAACAATACGGGACGAACCGATCCGTTATCCGAGACCTGTTTGAATACGGCAATCAGCTGCGCAGGGAAGCGGGTCCGGATCATGTATTTGATTTCTCTCTCGGCAATCCGAATGTTCCCGCTCCTGAAAAAGTAAATGAGACGATCAGGGAACTGCTTGCTTCACATGATGATATCTATCTGCACGGATATACATCGGCTCAGGGAGATCCCAATACAAGACAGGCGATCGCGGATGACCTGAACAAACGGTTCGGATGTGATATCAAAAAGGAAAACCTGTATATCACCTGCGGTGCCGCAGCGTCGCTCAAGATCATCCTGACAGCTTTGTATGAAGACGGTGATGAGGTAATCGCATTTACCCCCTACTTCCCGGAATATAAGGTATTTACCGAGACGACCGGCGCAAAACTGGTTGAAGTATCCAGCGATCCTGATACATTCCAGATCGATTTCGGTCTTCTGGAAAAAGCAATTACACCGCATACCAAATCACTGATCATCAATTCACCGAACAATCCTTCCGGTGTTGTCTATACGGAAGAAAATATAGAGAAACTCGCTGCCCTTCTGAATGAAAAGGAAAAAGAATACGGACATCCGATATATCTGATCACCGATGAGCCTTATCGTGAACTTGTATATGATGACATCAAGGTTCCGTTCATTCCGAATTATTACCGGAATACGATCGTTTGCTATTCCTACAGCAAATCCCTTGCCCTGCCGGGTGAGAGAATCGGTTATGTCCTTGTTCCGGATGCTGTTGATCAGTCATCAGATATATACGCTGCTGTCTGCGGTGCCGGAAGAGCGCTGGGCTACGTATGCGCGCCGAGCCTGATGCAGCATGTGATCGAAAAATGTACAGGGCTTGTATCAGATCTGAATGAATATAAGGAAAAACGTGACCTGCTCTATAATGCCCTGACGGATATGGGATTCAGCTGCATCCATCCGGACGGCGCATTCTACCTGTTCATGAAATCACCGGTTGAAGATGCCGGCGCATTCAGCGAAAAGGCGAAGGAATTCGGACTTCTCCTGGTTCCGGCAGACAGTTTCGGGACACCCGGTTTTGTCCGCATTGCCTACTGTGTATCAACCGATATGATCAGACGTTCACTGCCTGCATTTGAAAAGCTGGCTGCATGCTATAAATAAAGGAGAAAACAATCATGCCTATTACAGACCTGCTGGAACGCAACAGCAAATTATACGGCGAAGAAGTCGCATTAGTTGAAATCAACCCACAGATCCGCGAAGAACAGAGAGTCACCTGGAAAGAATATGAACTGATCCAGCCGACTTCCCCTTCCTTTTACAGAAGATCCATTACATGGGCTGTCTTTGATGAAAAGGCAAACCGTGTGGCGAATATGCTGATAGAAAAAGGAATCCGTCCCGGACAGAAGTGCGCAATTCTGCTGATGAACTGTCTGGAATGGCTGCCGATCTATTTCGGTGTCCTGAAATCCGGCGCGATAGCAGTCCCGCTGAACTTCCGTTTTACCGCTGAAGAAATCGACTACTGTCTGAAGGCCAGCGACGCGGATGTGCTGTTCTATGGTCCGGAGTTTATCGGCCGTATCGAAGATATCGCTAACAAGATCAAAAAGAATACCCTTCTCATCTATGTCGGCGACCAGTGCCCGTCTTATGCAGAAGATTATTTCCGTCTTTCATCCTATGCGTCCTCGGTTGCTCCGAGGATCCTGATCGAAGACAAAAATGAAGCAGCTATCTACTTCTCTTCCGGAACGACAGGTTTCCCGAAACCCATCCTGCTTCTGCATGAAGCACTTTCCCAGTCCGCGCAGATGGAAGCTATTCATCATGAAACCACCAAAAAGGACAACTTCCTCTGCATTCCGCCGCTCTACCATACAGGCGCTAAAATGCATTGGTTCGGTTCGCTTTATACCGGTTCCAAAGCTGTCATTCTGAAAGGAAACTCACCGGAAAACATTCTCAGTGCTGTTTCCAATGAAGAATGCACCATCGTCTGGCTGCTGGTTCCGTGGGCACAGGATATCCTGGCTGCTCTGGATTCAGGAAAGCTGAAAAAAGAAGACTACCGTCTTTCCCAGTGGCGTCTGATGCATATCGGCGCACAGCCTGTACCGCCGAGCCTGATCAAGCGCTGGCTGGAATACTTCCCGAATCACAAGTACGATACCAACTACGGCTTATCTGAATCCACCGGTCCGGGCTGCGTGCATCTCGGAATGGAAAATATCCATAAGGTCGGTGCGATCGGTGTTCCGGGCTACAACTGGAAGACAAAGATCATCGACGAAAAAGGTGAAAAAGTAAAACCGGGCGAAGTCGGTGAACTCTGTGTCAAAGGCAAAGGCGTCATGGTTGAATACTACAAGAACCCGGAAGCTACAGCAGAAGTGCTGAAAAAAGGCTGGCTGCATACAGGCGATATGGCCCGTCAGGACGAAGACGGATTTATCTATCTGGTCGACAGAAAGAAAGATGTCATCATCTCCGGCGGTGAAAACCTGTATCCGGTCCAGATCGAAAGCTTCCTCGCTGCCCACAGCAAGATCCACGACGTTGCCGTAATCGGTCTTCCGGATCACAGACTGGGAGAAATCGCTGCTGCGATCATCCAGGTCAAGGAAGGCATGACGCTTACAGAAGATGAAGTCAATGAATTCTGCAAAGACCTTCCGCGTTACAAACGTCCGCGCAAACTGATCTTCGCCGATGTCATCCGCAATGCGACCGGAAAGATCGACAAACCGAAACTGCGCCATATCTACAGCACTGACAGGCTCGTAGAACAGCAGTACAATTCATAAGATTAAATCACCTGCCTTTACAGACAGGTGATTTTCAGAGATGATAATAAAAAAGGAACAGGAAAATGATCGGGATTATTGATGTAAGCAGAAATATCAACGGTGTCTTCGGTGCAGGTGTGATGGATTACCTGACAGAGCACGACATTCGTCTGGATTACGGCATCGGAAGCTCCTCCGGCGGAACAAATCTGATCTCTTATTTTGCCGGACAACGCGGCAGATCCTATCTGTTTTACTACGATTACGCATCCCGCAGGGAATATCTGAATATCCGGAATATCGGCACAGAAAACAACGTGATCGATATGGATCTTCTGTATGACAAAACGTTCAGCGAGTTCACCAAATATCCTTTTGCCTATGACCAGACCGGAAAAGAGATCAGGAATTTCTATATTCTCGCTACGGAAGCAGATACCGGGATGCCGTATTATTTTGATATGCTGGATCCGGAAACAGACAGATTGTCTGCGATTAAGGCCTCCTATTCGATTCCTGTCGTAAATGAGCCTTATGCGATCAATGGAAAAACATATTATGACGGATATATCTCAGATCCCCTGCCCTTTATGAAGGCTTTCAGTGACGGCTGTGATAAAGTCATCCTGATTACAGCACGTCCCCTTTCCTACCGCAGGGACCAGAAACGCGATAAGATCCTCCTGCGTATGCTCGGCAGTCAGTATCCGGATGTGGCACAGCAGATGAAAAGACTGAGCGACATGTACAACACCGAGATTGACCTGGCTATCAATATGCAGGATGCCGGGCGTCTGCTGATACTGGCTCCCGAAAGTATCTCAGCGATCCAGACGATCCTGAAAGATAAAAAAAGAATTACGAATCTTTACAACGAAGGCTATCACGCTGCCGGTGCTGTCAGATCTTTCCTGAATTTATAAAAGCTTTCACCTGCTGCCCTGAGGACAGTAAAGCGAAAGCTTTTTTATATTTCCGCGATAAGTATCCCTTCCCGGTCGAACGGAATACTGTCTTTGATCTTTCCGCTTTGGAAAAAGAAGGCTCCGCCATGATTCACAGGATCTGTATCAAGCGGATTGACCATCAGTGTGCGGGAAGCTGCTTTACAAGCCTGCTGTGCATATTCCGTCAGGATACCGTTTTCCCATTCGCTGACAGAATAGTTTACATATACCGGCCATATCAGAAGATCATCTGTTTTGAACTGATCCGGTTTATCCCACAGATCACCGCATAAAGCAATTCGCATATTGGTACCGTGCAAACGAAAAGAACTGACTTCTGATCCTTCACAGTAATGTGAATCTGTCCGGCGGTAATCTTTCCATCCTTTCGTTATCCTACGGTAATTAAACAGGATATTTCCCTCTGCGATAACGATGCAGGATGAATAGATCTTATCATCTGCTTTCTCAATATAACCGGTCAGCAGAGCTGTCCCGTATTCTTCTGTCCATCGGCACAGCTGCTGAATGATCTCACCATCTGCAGCAACAGCAGTTTTCTGATCTGTTTCATACTCCCAGATCAGTGAATCAAATCCCTGCAGGAATGCTTCGCCGAAACAAAGAAGATCCGCTTTTCCTCTTGTTTCCTTCAGAGCGTTTTCGATCTGGTGCAGATTAAAAGGAATATTATTGTTTTCACACCTGTATGAAACCAGTCCGATGCGCATGAGCCTCCCCCATTAAATATTTATTGTTAATCTGTCAGATCCGCGAACGGGTCCGGGGACTTCATCATTTTGCCAAGTCTCTGCCGGAGGGTGGTATTCCGGACATGGCGTTCCATGGTTCCGATGCCTTTCAGGAAAGCCTGTTTATCACCGATCATGACGAGCGCCTTCCGTGCCCGTGTAACAGCGGTATAGATCAGTTTCCTCTGCAGCATGACCGTGTGCTGTGCTGTAAAGGGCATTACGACGATGGGATATTCACTGCCCTGTGACTTATGAACGCTGATGCAGTATGCAAGTGTGATATGATTCCAGGTCTCCTGGGTGTATTCAACGATAATACCGTTGAAGTCCACCACAAGTGTTTTCTTTCCCGTATCTGTTTCATCTGCTTCAAGTATTTCCGCAAGTATGCCGATATCCCCGTTGTATACATCATCGTCCGGCTGGTTTTTCAGCTGCAGGATCTTGTCTCCTTCCCGGAACCGTGTATAACCGATACGGATCTCTTTTTTGAATGGATCCGGCGGGTTGAAAGCTGCCTGCAGTGTATTGTTGAGGATATCGATTCCGGCATTGCCGCTGTACATCGGGGACAGCACCTGGATATCATCGATGTCATATCCTTTATCAAGCGCGTTCTGAACGATGAATACAATACGGTTTCTCAGATCCTTGTAGTCGCATTCCAGGAATGCTACTTCATTCTGGTATTTATCCAGATCTGTTTCGTTGTGCAGGATATCGTGTGCCAGTGCTATGACATCACTTCCTTCTTTCTGCCGGTAGATCGTCTCAAGACGGCTGACCGGGAACAAAGAAGAAGCCATCAGGTCACGCAGGACGCAGCCGGGACCGACGCTCGGAAGCTGGTTTTCATCCCCGATCAGGATGATCTTGCGGACATTGACGCTTGCTTTGAGAAGGTTGTAGAAAAGCCATATATCGACCATGGAAAACTCATCCACGATGAGGATGTCAGCTTCCAGGGGATTGTTTTCATCTTTGCCGAATGTATTTGTTTCAAGATCCCACTGCAGGATGGAGTGTACCGTAGAGGCATCTGTCTCCGTCATTTCCGACATGCGCTTTGCTGCCCTTCCCGTCGGAGCGGCGCATATGACATTGCTGGCGGGATACAGTCTCCGGAACATCTCCGTCAGCGCCCGGATGATAGTCGTTTTGCCGGTTCCGGGACCGCCGGTAATGATGGAAAAAGGATGATCCATAACAGAACGGATCGTCTGTTTCTGGATCTCGTCATATTCGATATGGATCGAAGCGCTGAACGATTCCAGATAACGTTCCAGCAGATCTTCATCGAAAGGATCAAGCTCCTTATACGGGAAATTGGCCAGAAAATGAGCTGTGTATTTCTCGGCTTCATACTGACTCAGGGCATAGATCCTGTCATCTTCCACATGCAGGCTCCTTCTGAGCACGGCCTGATCAAGCAGGGCATCCGGATCTGTTTCAATACCTTTTGTTTTTCTGCGGAAAGCTTCAAAAAGTTCATCCGCTGTCACATACGAATCCCCTTTTGCCATACACAGATCCATGACAAGGGAGACCATAAAGGCATACAGACGTCTTTCATCATCTTCCGCAAATCCCAGATGCATGGCGATCTTATCCGCAGTGGCGAAGCCGAACCCGTCGCATTCTTCAATAACACGGTATGGATTCTCCCTGATCTTGTCGAGGGCCTGCCGTCCGTACGCGCGGTTGATGCGGATCAGGTTGCGGATGCCGATCCCGTGGATATTCAGGAAGCGGACAAGTTCTTCCAGCCCGTTGTCTTCGCTCTGCATGCCTTCGTGTATGATCCGTATCTTTTCCGGTTTCATGCCTTCCACGGTTTCCAGACAGTGATAGTCTTCCCTGATCTTCTTCAGGCAGTCACTGCCCAGAGTCTCAGCGATTTTCTCCGCTGTTTTCTTTCCTATACCGGGAAAGAGCGGGCCGGACAGATAGCGGACGATGCCGCTTTTTTCTTCCGGCAGGGATCGCTGGTATGTTTCCATCTGGAACTGCATGCCGTATTTCGGATGTTCGGTATAATGACCGGTGATGTCATACAGGACTTCTTTTTCCACACTTGGCATGATGCCTGTGACGGTGATGATCTTTTCAAATTCATCATTGATCCTGAACTTCATCACAGTATAAAAAGTGTCTTCACTGCGGAAGACAATATGGACCGCTTTGCCGTTTAATGTGACAGCTTCATCACGCATTCTGCATCATTCCTTTTATGATTTCGGAGATATCCTCACCGTTTTTATATACCGTACAGATCCTGCCGGCACACAGGACGGCATCGTGATCATATACTACAGCTTCCTGCCCGCAGGTGACGGAACGGACGGTCTGCGGGTATTTCAGGAGTATATGGGACGCGTCTACGCGTTCCAGATATACATCCTGATCCGGCTGGCGATAGCGGAATTTCGCGGTGCAGGAAAGTGCGTCGCATTCATCCATCAGCCAGTTGACATCTTCCACCAGGCAGGCATCGGAATACAGCAGGTCCTCATGTCCCGCGCCGACAACATAAAGCTCGTTTCTGACAACATCTTTTCCGGCTACGAAGAACGGACCGATTCCGCCGATATCAAGGCCTTTGCGCTGACCGACGGTATAGTAAAGGACACCCTTATGTTCACCGACTGTTTCCCCGGTTTCGATATTGATGATCCTGCCGGGCTTCATCGGAAGATAGTTGCTGAGAAAGCGGCGGAAATCACGCTCGCCGATAAAACAGATACCTGTCGAATCTTTTTTGTCCGCGACGGAAAGATCCAGCTCATGCGCGATCCTGCGCACTTCCGGCTTGGTAACCTTGCCGAGAGGAAAGAGAATATGGTCGAGGACTTCCCTGCGGATCTCACCGAGGAAATAGGACTGGTCCTTATTCCTGTCGGAGGCTTTGTATAAAGCAGGTCTCCCGTTCCGGACTGTCAGGTCGCAGTAATGCCCTGTCGCGAGTTTTTCAAAGCCGTGCTCTTCCGCAAAGTGATAAAACCGGTCGAATTTGATATACCTGTTGCAGAGGATATCCGGATTCGGTGTCCTTCCCTTTTTATATTCGCTGAGAAATGTCTCAAACACATCATCCCAGTATTCCTTTATATAGTCGACACGCATCAGCGGCAGTCCGAGTTTTTCCGCCGCTTTTACAGCATCCTGATAATCGGTTTCCTGCGGACAGACATCATCATTCACAGTCGGATTGCCTTCCACGTCATTGTTGCTGGCGGAATCCCAGTTGCGCATAAAAGCACAGGTGACATCATGTCCCTGATCTTTCAGAAGATATGCTGCAACGGCACTGTCAACGCCGCCGGATAATCCTACAAGTATTTTCATATAAAAACCTCATGATACGAAAAAGAAGACGCAAGTCCTATTTAACACCGTCTTCTCTGACATTTGCGCATGTCACATAACTCGGACATTCTTTCGTGCACTGGGAAACCGCAACATTGCGCAGTTCCTGGGGGACGAATACACCGATCTCCTCTTCGTCATATCCGACCTGGAAGTTGTTTTCACTGATGATGATCGGGCGCTTCAGAACGCTGGGATTCTGCTTGATGAAGGAGATCAGCTCATCTGTAGTCATATCATCGATGTTGACACGGTTTTCCTGGATGATCTTGGAGCGTTTTGAAATGATATCATCGCTTCCGTTTTCGGACCGCATCAGCAGATGTTTGATCTCGTTGTCGTTCAGCAGGGTCTTGAATATATTCTTTTCGATGAAAGAAAGACCTCTGTCTTTAAGCCATTGTTTCACTTTACGGCAGCTCGCGCATCCCGGGGATGTGTATAAAACGATCATATCCTACTCCTTTGAGTTATTATTATAACATTCCATTACTGTAAAAGGATATAGTTGAAAACAATGTTTGAATATGTTTTAATGATTTTGCGTTGATTAAGCGGGGTAAGATATGTTCCTCTCCAGAAAGACAGCGGTTGATGCGAGCTGCCGATACATATCGATGCCATTGGCACTTATGAGCAAAGACAATCGAAATGAGTGATCCCTCCGGGGATAAGTTGGGTGGCACCGCGCAGTTACTGCGTCCCTTCGAAACAGAAAGGTGTTTTTTTTGGAGGTAAAACATATGAAAAGAATGCTGAGCGGCATTAAGCCGACAGGTCAGCTGCATCTTGGCAACTATATCGGGGCTCTCCGCCATTTTGTGGAAAGCCAGGATGAATATGAAATGATCGCATTTATCGCGAATCTGCACTGCATCACCGTGCCGCAGGATCCGGAAGAACTGCAGAAGAATCTGAAAGACTGCGTTGCCCTGTACCTGGCGTGCGGCCTGGATCCGCAGAAGAGCACGATCTTCCTGCAGACAGATGTAAAGGAACACGCGCAGCTCGGTTTTATCATCTGCTGCCATACATATCTCGGCGAACTGAACCGGATGACGCAGTTCAAGGACAAACAGGCGAAGGGTGAAAAGAACCTTTCCGGCGGTTTATATACCTACCCTACCCTGATGGCTGCCGATATCCTGATCTACGATCCTGATTATGTACCGGTCGGCGAAGACCAGAAGCAGCATGTGGAACTCTGCCGTGATGTCGCCATTCGTATGAATAACAGATACGGAAAGCTGTTCACCATTCCGGAACCGGCAGTACCGAAAGTCGGCGCGCGCATCATGTCCCTGTCGGATCCTACCAAAAAGATGTCAAAATCTGACGGAACAGACAAAGGCTGTATATATCTGCTGGATCCCCTGCCGAAAGCCAGGAAGAAGGTCATGAGCGCTGTAACAGACAGTATCGGCAAAGTTCATTTTGATCCGGAAAACCAGCCGGGTGTTTCCAATCTTATGCAGATCATGTCATCCCTGACAGGAAAATCGCTGGAAGATATCGAAAAGGAATTCGAAGGAAAAGGATACGGGGACTTCAAGCGTGCTGTAGCTGACAGCGTATGCAGTACCCTTGAAACCATCCAGACCAGATACAACGAGATCGTTTCCTCTGACCTGATCGAAAAGACACTGAAGGAAGGAGCAAAGAAGGCTTCCGCCTACGCTTCCGTCAAGCTGAAACAGGTCCAGCAGGCGATCGGAATGGAGATCCGCTGATCATCGAAAAGACATACCTGCCGCAAGGCAGGTTTTCTTTTACTGAAAAACTCTTCCCGTATAAGGAAGAGTTTTGTTATTCGATTTCATGCTGATAAAGGATATCCAGAAAACGCCTGCATCGCTTCATCTGCTTGCGGATGATGCGGACATCCATGCTTGTTTCATAACGATAACCGTTCAGGAAAAAGACAACGGTTTTTTCTTTATTTACACGTTTTACACGGAAAATATGCTGATAGGAAAACAATGCGCAGTGTTCATTCCGCATGCTTTCTGTCGGAAAGAATACCTGTCCTGTCAGTTCGCTGAGCAGGACAGCGGGCTTCTGACGGATTCCCAGTGTTTTGGCGAAACAGCCTGTACGGCCTTCGAGCGTACTGCCGTGCCTGATACAGATATCGTCAAAAAACTGAATCAGAGTGACAGGCAGGATTTCTTCGTGTCTCTGCTCATCCATGACACGGACATGCTCATGATCGATACTTTCAACTAAGATCAGATGGTCTTCATTCAGCGTTGACGCAGTCATTGGATTCGGAACAATTGGTGCACGCTGCGGTATCGCAGCACAATACTTCGAGGGCCCTTGTATCGAGTGCGTATGCTTCGATCTCGACTTTGGCGCCCATGGCGAGCTTGCTGACTTCGGCAGCGCATCTTGCGGGATACGGTGCTTCAAAGTATTCAGCGTATACTTCATTCATAGCAGCGAATTCATTCATATCCGTCAGATATACATTTGTTTTGAGAATGTAGTTCATATCGATCCCGCATTCAGCGAGAATTGCTTTCATGTTGTTCAGGACCTGTCTTGTCTGTCCTTTGATATCCTCAGCTTCGATCTTTCCGGTTGCCGGGTCGATCGGAATCTGTCCTGAAAGAAAAATAAAGTCGCCGATACGTACGGCCGGTGAATACGGGCCGATGGCTTTCGGTGCATTAACGGAATGAATCGCTTCTTTGATCATGATCAATGCCTCCTATTCGTAATACGGGTCATTGGAAGAATCATCTTCACTGTTGACACTGTCATCAATAAAAGAGTAATAAGCTTCCTGTCTTGCCTTTACGGTCTCATGATAATGCGTATCGGAAACAGAGAACATATAGTAGACCGCCCCGATTACAGCAAAAAATATAACGATAAGGCTGACAAAGTCATTTAGTGATTCCAGCATAAGATACCCGCTTTCTACTGAATTATATAGATTTGAAAGAATAATGTCTATTCAGATACACCTTTTTTCAGAAAATCAGGCCCTTTCAGAACCTCGGTCCTGCTCAGATGCGGAAAGCAAAGCTGGTCCAGAACTTCGTATACGCATATGGCAACGCAGTTGGACAAATTCAGACTTCTCGCGTCAGGAACCATGGGAATACGCATGCACCGGTCAAGATTCTGACGGAGGATATTTTTAGGTATTCCCGTGCTTTCCTTTCCGAAGATCAGGTAAATATCCCCTTTACAGGAAGCATAGTCAAATGACGACGGTGTGTGATCACCGTATCGTGTAACATAGTAGCATTCGCCGTCACATCGGGAAAGGAAGTGTTCCCAGTCTTTGTGAATGGTGTAGGACATATGGTCAACGTAATCCATCCCTGCCCGGCGCAGATGTTTTTCGTCCATGGAGAATCCCAGCGGTTCGATCAGGTGCAGATGGCAGTCAAAGGCCATGCATGTACGCATGATATTGCCTGTATTCTGCGGGATCTCCGGTTCATACAGTACAACGTGGATCATGCGTTTCTCCTTTTGGGAAGATAAATAATACCGGCAAGCAGCGCGACCGCTGCGATGAAGAACGCCAGAATACGGACGACCAGATCATCGAAGAAGATCGACGGAAACATATTGATCATGATCGAGGTGGCAGGATCCAGCAGCCAGAGATCATTCCGGAAGAATACATGATGGAAATTTGTCCAGAAGGCATCGAAATCCGTCATGACCCAGATGCCGATAAAGAAAACAAATATCATCATGAACATCAGTCCATTGCGGAACCCAGAACGGACTAACCGCGGAAATTCTTTTTTGTCTCTGAACCATGTGAGTGCAAGAATGGCCAGGCTGACGGCAAAGAAAATATTGCGGCAAAGAAGCGCGTTCTGATACAGATCTTTGACATCGACCATATGCGCCGTTTCACGTTCGTTGAATACTGCACGCTCCGCGCCGCTGACGGTACAGCGTATTACGATATCATCCCGTTTGTCTTTCAGATAATCCAGGAGTGTATCCGTCGCTGCCATAAGGTCATCTTCGCTCATTCCGATCCGCTCATAGGTCAGATCCCTTTCATATTCCTTCCGGTAAAAATCTTTATTAAAACTGCAGATATCCACAACAGTCAGAAGGATAGTGACGGAAAGGAGAAAGAAGGCAGCGGAGACCAGGAATCTACGCATTTTCATAAAGCCATACTTTCAGCTTTTCGATTGCTTTTCCCCGGTGGGAAATGCTGTTCTTTTCATCTTTTGTCATTTCCGCCATTGTTTTATTAAGAGGAGGAAAGTACATGATCGGATCATAGCCGAAACCATTCTCCCCTTTCGGCTCATATGCAATGGTACATTCGGCTGTATCTTCAAATACTACCGGTTCCATATCCGGACGTGTTATAGCTATGGCACATACATAACGGCAGGTCCTGTCTGTGATGTCTTTCATCTTTTCAAGGATGATCCTGTTTTTTTCCGTATACGGCGTATCGTGGCCGAGCCATCTGGCACTCATAACACCCGGCTTGCGGTCGAATGCATCGATCTCCAGTCCGGAATCATCGGAAATTGCCATGATCCCGTAGCGGTCTGTCAATGCTTTTGCTTTGATGACTGCGTTTTCAGAGAATGTCTTTCCTGTTTCTTCGATCTCCCCGAGGTCCGGAAAATCATGAAGCGTCAATACTGTATATCCTTCCGGTTCCAGCATCTGCCGGAATTCCCTGATCTTGCCTTCATTTGTGCTGGCTACTGCTATTTTTTTCATTGATGTACCCCTTTCATCCAGATCGTCATCGGATCTGCAAGATATTCTTTTACCATTGCCGCAAACTGCGGGTCAGCGGTGCTGAGTCTCCCTGTTCCTTTAATGAATGGATCAATATACCGCTTCTTTGTCCGCACGGTGATCCATCCTTCCCCTTCCATCTGCTTTTCTGAAATCAGCAGATGGTTCATATTCCGGAAACGGCTCCAGCACTGAGATAAGGGGCTGTTCTCCAGTTTTGCGATGATATGTTCTTCTGTCTTCATCAGATCTTCTTCTGTCAGAAAACCGAATCGTATTCCTTCCTTCAGGATATCTGCCAGTATCTGCATGGAATAGCGGTCTTCCGGAGAACAGTAGATCTTCCCGCATTCAAGGGCGTACAGGGCAAACTGACGCGCTGTTTCAATTGTTTTAAATATGATTTCCGGTTCCCCTGTTTCATTGCGTCCTGCCTCCAGATCATCGAACACAGAACGGATAAATTCCGGCTTGTCGATGCCGAACTGCACGATGTTCCCGCAGGTATATTCCAGACGGTCAGCAGACAGTCTGGGGGAGTCATTGTCGGCGATCGGATACAGATGATAATCTGAGACATCACTGATCCCGATGCCGTCAGCAGCCAGGAGATCTGTTATCCCGGCGTCGTTCCGAATGACATCTTCCGTCAAAGATTCGGTGCTCTCCTGTTTCAACTGATCGCCGTGAATGAAATCAACTACATGTGCAAAACACGGTGTTGCGATGTCATGAAACAGACCTGAAAGCGCCTGTGCCGAATCGCCGGTGAAGCGCCATATTATATAAGCTGTTCCAAGACTGTGCATATATCTTGTATAACGCTCTATACCGGCAAAAAAAGGAAAACCGGAATATTCCAGTCCGCAGTTCATCCCGATATGCGCAAGCCTCTGCATGGCATCTGTACGGCAGTAAGGATGAAGGAAATGAGCACCTTCTCCTCCGTATACAGCATACAGTTTTTCATAATCCATTTCTTTCACGCGCTTATCATACAACAGATCGGGATGAAAAGCACATTTTACGAACGCGTTAACATATAAAATAAAAAACGGGAACATGTCCCGTTTTCAGCTGGGATAGAGAGATTCGAACTCCCGAGTGGCTGGTTCAGAGCCAGCTGCCTTACCGCTTGGCTATATCCCAATGAGCAATAACAATAATACTCTAAAGGATACCAGAAAGCAAGCAGAAATTTAAAATAATCATCGCATATGCATACATATACAGTTTGATCCGGAATTTTGATTCTGTTCATGCAAAAGAACCATATTAGGTTATAATATGATAGTTGATTTTATATAAAGGAGTATTTGATTATGGCTATCAGAACACGGTTTGCCCCGAGTCCTACAGGATATATGCATATCGGAAACCTCAGAACGGCCCTGTATGCTTACCTGGTGGCGAAAAAGGATCCTGAAGGAGTATTTATACTCCGGATCGAAGATACCGACCAGGGACGTCTTGTGGAAGGCGCAACGGATATTATTTATGAAACACTCGAGCAGTGCGGTCTTAAGCACGATGAAGGACCGGATGTGGGCGGAAATTACGGACCATATGTACAGTCCGAGCGCGTACATGACGGTATTTATATGGACCATGCGGTCAAGCTGATCCGCAGGGGCGGTGCGCATTACTGTTTCTGTGATCAGGAATCGATCGCTGCCCAGAAGGAAAACAGCACCGACGGGTTCCAGTTCGCAGACCCCTGCCGCAGCATTCCCCTTGAAGAAGCTGAAGCGCGTGTCAAAGCAGGTGAACCTTTCGTTGTAAGACAGACGATCCCGACTGAAGGAACCACTTCATTCGATGATGAAGTCTTCGGGCATATCACGGTTGAAAACGCGACCCTGGATGAAGCTGTCCTGATCAAGCGTGACGGTTTCCCTACTTACAATTTTGCCAATATCGTGGATGATCATCTGATGGAGATCACGGATGTCGTAAGAGGCATGGAATACCTTTCCTCAACGCCGAAATACAATCTGATCTATGAATCATTCGGATGGGATATCCCACGTTATATTCACTGCCCGCCTGTCATGAAGGATGAACACAGCAAACTTTCCAAGAGAAACGGCGACGCGTCCTTCCAGGATCTGATGACAAAAGGCTACCTGCCTGAGGCTGTTCTGAATTACATCGCCCTTCTCGGCTGGTCACCTGAAAACGAGCAGGAGATCTTTACGATCGATGAACTGACCGAAGCGTTCAATGTCCACCATATCGGCACCAACGGAGCGATTTTTGATATCAACAAGCTCACATGGATCAACGGCATGTGGCTGCGGAAAATGGATCTGGATTCCTATTACGCGCTGATCAAACCATATATTGATTCTGCTGTTAAAGGAAATTATGACGGAAAGAAAATTGCTGCGATCGTACAGGTCCGTGCCAATACGCTTGTTGAAATTCCGGAAATGCTGGATTTCTTTGATGCATTCAGCACTGATTACTCACCGGAACTCTACAGAAACAAAAAGATGAAGACAGATCCGGCCATCGCGCTGGAATCCCTGAAAGCCGCATATGATGTCCTGAAGGATGTAACTGACTGGAACCAGGAAAGCATCCATGAGATCCTGCTTGCCCTTCCGAAGAAGATGGAGCGCAAGAACGGCCAGGTACTCTTCCCGGTCCGTCTCGCTGTTACAGGTAAGCAGACAACACCCGGCGGCGCGATCGAGATCGCAGATATCCTCGGCAAAGAAGAAACACTGCGCCGGCTTGAAGCTTCCATTCAGATGCTGGAAGCTGCACAGCAGTAATGAAACATGCATATCCATAGGGGTATGCTTTTCTTTTGTGTGTATATATTTAAAATATGGTAAAATATCATCGTATTCGGGCACCCGTTGTTCATAACGGGCCTCTTATACACTTCCTTTCTGAGAAAGGAAAATATGCCGGCAGTCAGATGACTGCACTTTTTTAAGAATTATGAATTGAATTCTGCATTCAATAGGAGGAAAAATGGGAATATTCTATAAAGTCGTCTCCATGGCGGGCGGCTTGGCGCTGTTCCTGTACGGCATGCGGATCATGGGTGACGGACTGAAAAACTCATCCGGCTCCGCCCTGAAGACCGTACTCGGCAAAGTAACCAATAAAACGTACATGAGCTTTCTGCTCGGTATGCTTGTAACATGTATGATTCAGAGCTCGACCGCAACGATCGTGCTTACCGTCGGTCTTGTCGGTGCCGGATTCCTGACATTCCGTCAGTCGATCGGTATCGTGCTTGGCGCCAATGTCGGTACCAGTATTACTGCACAGATCATCAGACTGATGGACCTGGAAGCCGGATCGGACAGTATACTGTATCTGTTCAAATCCGATAACCTTGCCCCGATCGCACTGATCATCGGCATCATACTGATCATGTTCGTAAACAGACGGAATGCGAAGAATACCGGTACGATATTCATGGGATTCGGTATTCTCTTCGTCGGTCTGATGAATATGAGCGCAGCTGTTTCCGGCATGAGCGAAGTTCTGAAAACATTCCTTGTTTCTTTTGAAAACAGCTATATCATGGGATTCCTTGCCGGTGTACTGGCAACCGGGATCATTCAGTCTTCATCCGCTGTTGTCGGTATCCTGCAGTCTGTAGCCAGCTCGGTCGGCATCAAGTTCTGCGGTGTATTCGCGGTCATCCTCGGCGTCAATATCGGTGACTGTCTTACTACTTACCTCGTATCAAGGATCGGTGCCAAACCGAACCAGATCCGGACTGTCCTTGTCCATATCATATACAATGTCTTTGCGCTGATCCTGGTTATCGCCGGCCTTACGGCACTGCGTTTCACCGGTGTTCTCAATGACAACATCTGGTATATGACATTGAATTCCGGCGGCGTCGCAAACGTTCACGGTCTCTTCCGGCTGATCCCTGCCGTTGTTCTGCTGCCGTGTTCCGGCCTGTTCGCAAAGATGGCCGAAAAATTTGTTCCTGATCTGCCGAAAAGCGAAGAAGAAGACGAGCTGGAGAAAACACTCCGCGAACTGGACAACCGTCTCCTGCAGAACCCTGTGCTTGCCCTCGGCGAAGTTCATAAACTGATCTTCCATATGGGCAAACAGGTCATGAAAAACTACAGCAGTGCTGTTGAACTGACAAAAGCATATGACGAAAAAACGGATAAGCGTCTGATGGAAAGGGAAAATTCGATCGACCGTATGTATGATGCGGCCAATCAGTATCTTGTTGATTTGTCCCCGAACATTGCGAGTGAAGCCGATGAACATGATCTGAATTATCAGCTGAAGGCATTGATCTGTTATGAAAGGATCGGTGATCTCTGCGTCAATATCAAGTCTGCTTCAAAATCACTCGCAGACGCGGACAGAAAGCTTTCCGATACTGCCCAGCATGAACTGAGTGTTGTTGCGGACGCAGTCAGGGATATCCTTGAGAAAACCTGCGAAAGCTATGATACCGATGATGAAAACATGGCGGCAGCCATAGAACCGAGTGAAGAAGTCATCGATGAACTGATCGACAACATCAAAGACAGGCATCTCTACAGAACACGGCATCACCTCTGCAGTACAACAGCTGCTTTGTTCTATCAGGATATGCTGCAGAACATGGAACGTATTTCCGATCAGTGCTCCGATCTCGGTGTCTATCTGCTTGCCAAAAAGGACAATTATATCCGCGGTATGGAACATCGATACATCCACAATCTGCATCATTCCCCGGACAGGGAATACCAGCTGCGGTTTGCGGAAAATTATGACAAATATTTCGGTATGCTGGAAAATGAACCGGGCAAAGAAGAGCAGACTGAAGAAGAATAAATACAGGTATCTGAAACTGTCTCATATGATGAGGCAGTTTTTTTTGGTTTATTGAGCAAAACAGAAAAAAGTCAGAACATCGTTGTGAAAAGTTCTGACTTTCTGCTTATTTTCTGAGTTTTACAAGCAGTTTAACAGCCTGGGGATACAGTTTCTCAAAACTGTAATACATAACAGGATCCAGTACGATATTGAATTCCCCGATGTATTCCTCGACTTCCATCAGCCAGCTTGATTTGAACTGGGTCAGTCCGTCATCCAGTGTTCCTTCTATGCCGCCCATGCTGACATAATGTATGCCGAGTTCCACACATCTGTCAAAGAATGCTTTATACAGAAGATAGCTGGCACGGATACGCAGGTAAGAAGCATTGTTGCCCATATATACATATTCCATTCTGTTTTTATTGTATATGGCAAGTTTGCCGGCAAGGATGACCTCGTCTTTGTTTTCCTTTTTCTGCTCTTCCAGCAGGATATCAAGGTCCTTCCGGTCATTGTTCATCTTCTGTTCCAGCTGCTTCAGGATTTTCTGTGATTTCTCCGTCTGCATTTTCTGTTCCAGTTCTGCAAGTTCCGTTTCCAGAAAACCGATCTGCTTTTTGAAATTCAGCTTGGCAACCATGATGATGCAGTGGTCACCATATACTTCCATCATATTGCGGAAGTATTCTTCATTCCGAAGCGCTACCCCTTTTCTGGCTTCCGTTTCCTGCATGGCCTGGGCAAATTCACTGATGTATTCATGCCCTTCATAAAGCTCAGCGCCTTTTCTTTCGGCTGTCCTGATCGATGCCCTCGTTTTCTTGTCGAGATGAGAGAAATAATCATCTCCGAAATGGGAAGCTGCGTTGAAGCGCGGCTGTGTGCTTTCATGGATATTTGTTGTATATCCCTTATGTGATGCGCCATATGCCTTCAGCATAGCCACGATATCCGTATTCTGCATCGGATGATCCTTGTCTTTCTCACTGTACGGGTAGATACGGGATAAAAGATTCGGGTCAAACCGCAGCACAATGGCATGTTTCTTTTTGGCAAAAGCTTTCAGGGAATCCAGGAAGAATCTGACCAGATCATAATTGTGATAATCCATTACCGGGCCGCGGGGAATATACATAAGCGTCTTTCCGAGCGGAAGCGGACGGATCAGAACAAGCGCGGCTGCGACGAGCTCACCGTTCTCCCTGACACCGGTAAAAGCATGTTTCCAGTTGTTCTTTACATCAGCCCACTGATGACACTGGAACAGACTGTTCTGATCGCTGTTTTCGACAAACGTATCCAGTTCCTGCGGACCGATATCAGTATGAAATGTATAAGTCATAAATACCTCGTGAATATAACGAAACCCGCAGATCCTGCGGGTTGATTTGAATATGACACGTACGAGATTCGAACTCGCGAATGCTGCCTTGAGAGGGCAGTGTGTTGAACCGCTTCACCAACGTGCCACAGGAAGAAGGATAACTTCTACCCTTCCTTAAGCTGCCAGAGCTTTTTTCGCAGTGCTGACTAATTCGGCGAATGCCTTTTCGTCATGAATTGCGATCTCTGATAACATTTTACGATTAATTGTAATATTTGCAAGTTTTAATCCGTGCATGAACTTGCTGTAGCTCAGGTCATGGAGACGGCATGCAGCGTTGATACGTGCGATCCACAGCTTGCGCATATCGCGTTTTGTCTGCTTTCTTCCGATATAGGAATAACGCAGGGAACGCATAACCTGTTCATTGGCTGTTCTGTAAAGTAAGTGTTTGCTTCCAAAGTAGCCCTTAGCTAACTTTAATGTCTTTTTACGTCTGTTACGTGTCGGTGTTGATCCTTTAACTCTCATCTTACTGACCTCCCTCTAATTAACCCTGCAGCAGTTCTCTGTCACGCTTGATATCAGAAGAATTGGCAGTTGTGGATTTTCTGAGATGCATTTTCTGCTTATGGCTCTTATTTGCAGCGAAATGAGATACAAAGTTGTGCTGTACAACAACCTTTCCGCTTCCTGTGACTTTGCAGCGCTTTGCGAAAGTCTTCTTAGTCTTCATACGAATCTTTTTCGGTTTTTTGGCTTTTGCTTTCATATCGATCTCCTCTTTTCCTATTTCTTCTTGGGCGTAAATACAACAGACATTGTGTTGCCTTCCAATGCCGGTGCCTTTTCCACGTTGGCGATATCAGAAATCTGCTCGGTAAACTGCCGCATGATCTCTCGTCCCACTTCCTGACGGGTGATCATACGTCCGCGGAAACGCATATCGATCTTGACTTTCTGCCCTTCTTCGATCCATTCCCTTGCACGGTTCAGTTTTGTGTCAAAATCATGCTGGTCGATGACCGGAGAAACACGGAGCGCCTTGATCTCGGTAACGTGCTGTTTCTTCTTTGCTTCACGCGCTTTCTTCTGCTCTTCGAAATGATATTTGCCGTAATCCAGGATCTTGCAGACTGGAGTCTTTGCATTCGGTGCTACACATAAGAGATCCATATCCATTTCATAAGCTTTTTCCAAAGCTTCTCTCCGCAGCATGACACCCAGCTGGCTTCCATCCGGTCCAATCACCAGTACTTCTTTAAAATGAATGTTTTCATTTACGATATCATTCGGTTCGCGTTTTGCGTTTTTATTGTTTTTATACCTACCCAAGCAATTTCCTCCTATGAATATAAAACAGGTGCCAAAGCACCTGCCTCAAAATCAATAAGCGATCTCCTCGGCTGTTCTACCCAAGTCCTGCGGACATCAGGTGAGAAGCGGTGCTTCTTCTTTCCGTTTCAAATTCCTTAATTATTTAACAATATACTGCGTAAGTTGTCAACACTAAATTTCAAAACCTACAACATTAACGCGAACATCAGAAGCTTTATACCCTGTCATGAACAAAATGTTTTCATAAATCTTATTCTGAAGCAGTTCGCATGCGGCACTTACATTTGCGCCGTACTTGACTTTGATGTCGGCGGAAATGATCAGTTTGTTGTTTTCGATCTTAACCTGTGTCGGCTTGGCAAATCTGCCGTTCTCAGATGCCGAGATATTCTCGATTTCGGAAAGACTGATATCTGCAATTGCCTGAAATACGGATTTGTTGACCGCAATCATGCCGTTTTCGCTTTTTTCATTTACTACTACATAATCCTGTGCCATATTTTTCGCTCCTTGTCTTTTCTATTATATCAAATAATGCGGATTCACTGAAATACTGAATTGATCTGAAGTATTTCTCTTTGAACGATCATTTCTTCATCATGTTTGAAATCCGCAAAATCCGGATATTCCTGCTCGAAGGCTGTCACCATTGCACGGAACGCAGACATTGTATCATACAGCATATCTTCATGCACGATTTTGATGCTTCCAATTGAGATCATTGTCTCAGCGAGTACCCTTTCCAGAAGATCCTGTACGTATTTCGCGTCTTCTGCCGAATAGTTCTGGAACGTTGCTGCGTACCATCCGGGCTGTATGATCAGCATCCGTATAATGCTGCAGAAGGATGCGAAGATCTCATTGTGGTCTCCCGGATGAAGCCCGAACAGCATGACAAAGAATACATGCCACTGGAAGTTGGAATTGATGACACTCTGCCAGTATCTTCCGATCGATTCACAGAAAGGTTTATCACTGTGAAAATCCTTGTCCAGGGTAATGCCAATTCTGAAATCCACACCTGTTTCGGAGAGATAATTCAGATGGTCCAGATAATCCACCATCTTTTCCCGGTTATGCTCCCCGTTCACAAAGTGACGAATATAAAGGAACTGAGCCAGAATGGCCGAGCATTTGCGGAAATCAGTTGTAAATCCTACTGATTCCTTCATCTTACGGTTGACGAGTTCATTGATACTGCTGGCCACAAAGATCTTGAATCCTTTGTCATCCATACCGATCTGCGTACGGCTTGATTCTTCGGAGATCTGTTTGTACATGATTTCAAGCTGACGGTCAACGATATCCAGGTTGTCCCTGATCGCGCCAAGCATGCTTTTATTGAAAGAATCGTATGCGACGAAATCCGGATTCTTGTATACGACTTCATGTTCGATCTCACTCCAGAAAGCATGGACAAGGGATTTTATCTGAAGCTCATAATTGACCTGCCTGCCGTCCAGAATATAGTATCCGTCGAGACGGTATATCGTGAATCCGTTTCTCTGCAGTTGCGGCTGCGGCATACTGAGATTCATAAACAGATGATCATCATAACGGCAGCGGGCATACCCTTTCTGTTTCATCTCAAAAAAGCGGTAAAGGGAATGATAAATATTCATCTCATTCCGTATAAAACGGCATTGTACCGTAATGCCGATCAGGTCATGAAGGTTATCAAGCGCTTCTTCAGGTTTATCATAATCAAGATAAAACTGTTTCCGTATCAGTTTTTCACGCAGGCTTTCTTCCTGCTTGATACGGGTCTGGAGGGAAACGGCTGTATCGTCCTGATTGATGATCAGCTGACGGAAAACCGTATTCAGAATGCTTTCGACCTCCATATACAGGCCCATATTGTCTCTGTAAAGTTTAATGATATCGTCTATAAACTGAAATAATGCCAATTCCATAATATTTACCTGGTGCGAAGTGACTTTGGATATTTGTTTTTCAGGGAATTCCCGTCGCTCTTTACGCCTCCGGGTACAAATCCCCGGAAAGAAACCGCATACCAGCCTTTTTTCTGTACCGAGCGGATCGCTTCCCCGTGCAGATAGGCAGTCACTTCATTTTCTGATAATACTATTGTACGCAGGAAGGGTTTATAAGTGGAAGTGAAAAAATGGTGAGAAAATTCGAACCGGTTATTTCTGATCTCGCCGATGAAAACCTGGGAACCTGTCACATGCAGTTTTCCTGTATCGATAAACGGGTGTGTACCGCCGTATACTTTCTGATTGATCAGGCGGTAATAAGGATACTGACAGCCGATCAAATCTTCGATTTCCTTGCGGACATAATCCGGTATTCTGTCGCTTTTGAGGAACTGCGGGGAATTACCGCTTCCTTCCCCTTTCCGTATCATTCTCGCCATGAAATGGCCTTCACCGCCATCCATAGGGAAAATACGATGCATCAGTTTCGTGCGGGGATCAGGCCCGATGCCTTCACTGCCTGCAGTCAATGAAACAGGTGTCAGTTCCATATCACTGTACGCGTCAAGAAAACGGAGGATCGTTTCTTCGTTTTCCTTCCGGTTGAATGTGCAGGTGGAGTACATCAGAATACCGCCCGGTTTCAGGCATCTGCGCGCATTTTCAAGAATATGGTACTGCCTGATTGCGCAATGTTCAGGCGAATCGGGAGACCATTCAGCAGCGGCGTCGGGATCCTTGCGGAACATACCTTCCCCGGAACATGGCGCGTCGCACAGAACAGCGTCAAAAACGCCTTCAAACTGATCAGCGATCCGGAGGGTATCGCAGTTTAAAACGATACAGTTGGTAATTCCGTGACGGATGATGTTCTCCTGCAGGATACGTGACCTGCCGGTATGGATCTCATTTGAGACAAGAAGGCCTTCCCCTTTCAGGAGCTCACCAAGCTGGGTCGATTTAGAACCGGGAGCCGCACACAGATCCAGAACAAGCATACCGGGACGGATCCCGATCTGTTCCGCCACAGCGCCGGCACTTGGCTCCTGCATATAAAACAAACCGGATTTATAAGCCGGAATACGCGCAACAGGATCCTGGTTCAGAAGATAATAACCATGTTCACAGAACGGCGATTTCCTGTGCGGAAGTCCGCAGACATCAAAAAAATCCTGATCAGAGATCTTCAGAGGATTCACCCGGAATCCCCGGAAAGCCGGCTGACCGCAGGATTCCAGAAACAATGGATAACGATCCTGCAATAGATCTTTCATTTCATTCAGAAATACTTCGTTCATAATTCAGCAGTACCTTCTTTATACTGAATGCATCCTGTTCCAGCTGGAGGATCAGATTGTTCTTGCTGCGGAACTGTCTTTCCTCGCGCATATACTTCATAAAATCAAATGTCACATGACGTCCGTAAAGCATATCGGAGAAATTGAAAACATGTGCTTCAATAGATATATCATTCCTGTAATTGAATGTGGGATTATGCCCGACATTGATCATAGCCCTGTAGGGTTTTCTGGCAACTTCGACATATCCGGCATAAACACCTGTTTTTGGAAGCAGATATTCATCGCTGAAATCAAGATTGATCGTCGGAAACCCCATGGAAGTCCCCTGATGGTTTCCGTGCATGACGATCCCTTCGATCTGATATGGATAACCGAGCATTTTATGAGCTTCTTCCATACGCCCATGTACAATTGCATCGGATATTCTCGTACTTGAAATCTTTCCCTTATCATCAGTTACAGCATCAATAACTGTCAGGTCATAACTGATGCTGTCACGCAGGGTATCGCAGTTTCCCTTACCCATATATCCGTAATGAAAATCAAATCCGCAGATCAGTCCTTTCAGATTAATGGAAGCCAGAATAATATCCACAAACTGCTGAGGCTCCAGCAATGACATTTCACGTGTGAAGTTCAGAATGATGATATTCTGTATACCCAGGGCGATCGCGCGGTTCATACGCTGGCGCATCGTGGAAATATGGCGTATATCCTGTGCTCCCTTAATAGCTACCCAGGGATCCGGGTCAAAGGTGATCAGCGCGCTTTCGCAGTTCTTCTGTTTTGCGAGTCTGACAGTTTCCGATATGAGTTTCTGATGGCCCAGATGCATACCGTCAAAATAGCCGATACATGCACATACCGGAACATTGAACGGTTTCAGTTTTTCGAGATTGACAATATGCTTTCTCATCAGAAAAGTCCTCTTTCACAATGGAAACGGTTTTCCTTGGTTTTTCGGTAAGCGGCGAGAAGTTCTCCTGCCGGGGAGACAAGGATGACAGTTTCAGAATCACAGGAAAGTGTGATGTCCATGCCGCTGCGTACTTTCTTTTCTTCTTCTGTCTGAATGACCGGAAAGCGTCTGGAGATGACACGGAGCGGATCATGAATCAGATCATTATCAGTCAGTTCATCAGGTGCGTGGGCATCTTCGACTTTTATATGCTCAATAGCAGTTCTTTTCAGGGATGTCATCACAGCCTCTTCACCCAGAGCCGCACCAAAGTCCCGGATCAGGGACCGGATATATGTTCCTTCCGAAACGACTGCATCCATGCGGAACCGGTTTTCTCCGATCCGGCTGACACTGAGCGAATCAACGATGATCCTGCGCGCCTTGCGTTCGATCTCAATACCTTCCCTTGCATAGGAATACAGCGGCCGGCCGTTCTTCTTTAAAGCTGAATACATCGGCGGAACCTGGTCACTTTCTCCGATAAAGGAATCTGCTGTTCTCCTAAGTTCTTCATCAGTATGGAATGAAGGTTCTTTACGGAGCAGTTCAGGTCCCCAGATATCTTCCGTATCGGTTTTGATCCCGAACATGAACTCGGCAATATAATGTTTCTGATTTTTTACGCAGTACGGAATCAGTTTCGTATACTTGCCCATCAGGATAATCATCAGACCTTCCGCACCCGGATCCAGTGTCCCGGTATGCCCGGTTTTCTTTTCATGAAATATTCTTCGGCATTGTCTTACAGCATCAAAAGATGTTATACCTGCCGGTTTATTGACTAATAGAATTCCATCCATAAAACAACGATATTATAACAAGGAATAAGATGTTTTAAAACCAATTCCGCCTGTTCCATCTTTGCGTATCCGAAATTTTATCCGCATAATGTTCTATCCGTTATAATGTTAAGCATGAAGCGTATTTATATCGAAATTACAAATATTTGCAATCTGCGGTGCGCATTCTGTGACCCGGGCAGAAAACCTGCCAGGATCATGACCGCTGAAGAATACAGGCATGTGCTGGAGGAGATCCGTCCCCTTACAAAATATATTTATCTCCATGTTCAGGGAGAACCTACACTGCATCCGCGTTTTGAAGAAATTCTGGCGATCAGTGATGAAATGGGTATGATGATCCAGCTTGTAACAAACGGCACGAATCTGCGCAGAGAGTACCTGTCACACCCATCCGTACGCCGTCTTTCCGTTTCACTGCAAAGCACGGATTATCAGCATGATTTTAATGCGGAAGCATGTCTGAATGTGCTGCAGGAAATGATATCTTCCCTTCGTGAACAGCAGTTTCTGGAGATCCGGTTCTGGACAAATGATCTCGGCCGCAATGCCCGGTTATGCATGGACCGGTTACACGAGAAATATGAATTTCTTCCTACCGCGAGAAATAACAGCTGGCAGATCGCGCGTAATACTTTTGTTTCTTTCGCCGATACATTTGAATGGCCTTCTTCCGCCAGCGGTGAGATAACAGATAAAGGCACCTGTCTCGGCGGGATCCAGCAGATCGCCGTACTTTCTGACGGAACTGTTGTTCCCTGCTGTCTGGACAAAGACGGTCAGATCGATCTCGGCAATATCTTTGAAACACCAATGAAAAAGATCCTGGCATCTGACAGATACCTGGATCTGGTTCGGGACTTCAGAAACGGAACAGTCAGAGAAACTCTCTGCCGGAAATGTACATTCCGGAGAAGATTCTCGGATTGATCATACAAGGTCAGCTTCAGAGAAGGAATCCAGCTCTTTTTTCAATGCACTGCTGATATCCGCAATAACAGATTCATCAAACGGATTACGGAGATGGCATGCCTCGAGAAGCTTCGTAAATGTCATTGTGCCTCCAAGCCTGCAAAGATGGAGGTAATCCTGCCAGCAGTCCGGATCACCCTGTACAGAGCGGATATGGAACTGCTGCGCGCATACCTGTGCCAGTGTGTAGTCTATGTAATAGAAAGGCACCTGGAAGATATGGAGCTGACGGAACCACCAGCAGCCTTTTTCAAGTATTTCACATTCCGTATAGTCTTTATACGGCATGTATGTTTTTTCCAGTTTCCTCCAGCAGGCTTTTCTTTCCTCAGGAGTCCATTGCGGATTTGCATAGATCTCATGCTGGAAATGATCTACGAGCACACCATACGGCAGAAATGCCAGTGTACCTGCAAGATGTGAATATTTGTATTTCTTTTCCTGTTTTCCGAAGAAATACCTGAGCCACGGGTATGCGAAGAATTCCATGGACATGGAATGGATCTCACATGATTCCGCCGTCGGGGAACTGACTTCAAAAACAGGAATATCTTTCGCCAGATAATACTGGAACGCGTGACCGGCTTCGTGCGTAAGCACGTCGACATCGCCGGAAGTACCGTTGAAATTGCTGAAAATAAACGGCACCTTGTATTCAGGTATCGGTGTCATATAGCCGCCGGTATCCTTATTGGGTTTGCTGACGAGATCAAACAGACAGTTATCCGCCATCATATCAAAGAATTCCCCGGTTTCCGGACTCATCTCCCGATACATCTTCCTTGCTGCTTCCACAAGGTCATCCGCGCTGCCTTCCGGAACAGGATTCCCGGTCGGGAAATGATGATCAAGATCATAATAATTCAGTCTGTCATAACCAAGACGTACACGCTGTTTTTCAAACAATTCAGAAACAAGGGGGACGATATATTTACGAACACCTTCCCTGTATCTGCTGACCATCTCCGCATCGTAATCAAGCCGGGACATACGCAGATAACCGAGAGGAGTAAAGCTGTCAAATCCGAGCATTCCAGCTATCTGTGTACGGACTTTAACAAGTTCATCAAAAATTCTGTCAAATTCAGCTTCATTCTCCCTGTAGAATTCCGCACATGCTTCACCAGCTTTTTTTCTGGTTTCCCTGTCCGGGGAAACACCTTTGGCGGCAATCTGTGAAAGATTCAGTATTTCCCCTTCAAAAGGAATTTTTGCGGACGCTTTCAGTTTGCTGTAGGCACTTGCAAGTTTGTTTTCTTCAGTGAGAAGCGGAATAATTTCCTTTGAAAATGATTTTCTGCTGCATTCCGCAAGCTGGAAGAATGTTTCCGGAATATATGCATACAGTTCTTCCCTGAAAGGACAATCCAGACAGATTTCATACAGCTGGTCATTCAGTTCTTCGATATGGGGATTGTTTTCATCCCAGAAATCATTTTCTCCGCTGTAAAAGGAGTCGGACGTATCGATCGTATGACGTACTTCGGAAAGAACAGACATCGTGTAAACGTGCGTCCTGATCTGACTGATTTCCTGAAAAACGTTCCAGAATCCTTCCGCATCATCCTGCTGCTTCAGTTTTTCAAACAGAAAAGAAAGTTCTTCCCTGATCTTGTCAAGATCAGGACGTTCATAAATCATTTCATTAAATTTCATAAACACCTCACGTGCTTAAGTTTATCATATTTCAAAATACATCCAAAATCATACCATCCCGCAGATTCAGCGCGCTGATGGAAACCGTGCTGTCGCAGTATGAGCCAGTGATGTTTTCGTAACACATCAGATCCGTTGATAACCGGTAGACATTGCGCATTTCAGAAGACAGATAATCCTTGAGATTTATCAGATTCATCATCAATGATTCGCTTTTCTGAAATAAGACTTCACATGTAAAATCACTGACAATAAAATGAAGGATCAGTCTGACATCATCTTTGCTTTTCATAATCACCTCCGTAAAGTTTTTCGAAGAATTCCTGATATGTTGTTTCACAGATTACGCCTTCATAAATACCGCCATACTGCAGAAGAAGATGATTTCGTTTCTTCTGGGGGATTTTCACTGAACCGGAAAAGATTGCCTGCAGATCGCTTTGACGGTCATAATTCAATGCGATTTTCATCTGCAGTCTTGACATCAGACGGTATGGCATACTGTCACCCCCGGTCGCAAAAATCACTGCATGCACATGGGAAACAGGCGCCTGATCCAGCACGCGGAATAATTCGTCTTTCCTAAGCGGATCACTTTCCAGCAGATGCGCGGTATCAGTTATGATCAGCCATGTATGGTCACTTCCCCTGCTTCTGAGTTTTTTCAGAAGATGATGGACCTGATCTGATTCATCCGTAAAGTAATGAAAAACATTTCTCTGCCTGGGAATTGTTCCTTTGAGATACTGATCATCAATGATAAAGACAGGATCTGTGTTTTTCCTTCCGTCAAGGACAGCTGACAATACAGTAAAAAAGGCATTCATTCTTTCTTCGGGATCCATGGTGAATATCCCCGTTGTATATAAACTTCTTTCAGATAAATCAATCATTGGCTGAAGATGTCTGAGATAATCATCCGTCTGTCCGATGATCATCCGGTTTTCAACTGTCATGTTTCGATACGGTTTTGGTTCCGGTGCTTTCATCCATACAGGATAAGAAGATTCAGAAGGTATTGTGTGCAGTAATTGAATGAGCTGTTCTGCTTGTGTTTCCCCTGTTTCCTCCGTATCTGCATAAGATCCCGTTATCCTTCCGCCGGGTTCAAGAATCCTGACATTGTTACCTGTTTTTCCGGTTTTTGCACTGGTATACGCAGACTGACCGAAAAACAGTGAATTATCCCGCAGAAGATAGAATTGCCCGCTTTTTTCGATATATGCGGCATCCGGATGATGTATGACTTCTATTGAATCCTGACGTTCCGCCACTTTCAGGCATATTTTAAAACGACTGTTAGCCCAGATCTGGTCATTAACGATTCCCGCCGGTTTCTGCGTTGAGAGAATGAGATGGAAGCCGAGACTTCTTCCTACCCTGGAAATTGAAAGCAGCTGTTCGAGAAAATCCGGAACTTCCTGTTTCAGTTCTGCAAATTCATCAACGATGATAATCAGATCAGACAAATACGGCAGTCCTGTTTCTTTTTTCCAGTATGTCTGATAGACATGAAGATCCATTACCGGTTTCCTGATAATTTTACTCATTTTGTTCAGAAGTCTTTCACGGCGTTTTATTTCCAGTTCGAGTGAACTTGTCGCTTTATGGATCATTCTGGCTTCCAGATTATCCAGTGTATTTGCAATATGCGGTATTCCTTCAGGACCTGAAAGCATCTGGAGCATTCCGCCTCCTTTGAAATCTATCAGTATAAACTGTACTTCACGCGGGGAATACCGAACAGCAATCGATAATATCATCGTGATCAGAAGCTCACTTTTCCCGCTTCCTGTCATACCGGCGATCAGTCCGTGAGGACCATGATAGCCGTCATGCAGATCCAATATGATTTCTTTATGATTTTTATCCCTGCCAAGAACTGCATAAAGGTGATCCTTGGCACGGTATTGATCCCAGTTTTCGTAAACCGGTATTTCCCTTATGGAACTGATTGCAAGAAGATCATAGAACGTCAGTTCTTCCGAAGCCCTTTGACTGAAAACATCAAGCTGGTGCAGAAATAAGGAAGACAATTCGGTTTTCATCTCCGAAAGATATATATTCTGCAGTTTGTATTCCTTCTGATCAGCATATGCAATAACACTTTTCGCAGGTACATCGATTACGAGATCAACGCTTTCAGCGTTTTCTTCCCGTATACCGTAAAAGAAGCAGAAACCTTCTTCCGGGACATGTTCGATCATATTCCCGTTTGTCACAAAATACATGACTGCATATTCATCATTCCGTACAGTCATTTCGATCTGTGCAGCATCTTCAGCGGAAAAAGCAATTCCCCGCATATCCGGGGATATGAAGCAATTCGGATCATTCAGGAGAAATTGATGCTTATGCAGCCAGACTTCATCCGTGTAATAGATGATCCTGCGTTTCCTGTTGCTGAAAAAAAGATTCTGATACAGCAAAGAGCGGAAAAATGATTCCTCCTCATCATCCAGGATGAGTATCCTCCTGTATTGATTGGCGGAGAATAAAAACGGAATCATTCTTTCCCGGTTGATCCGTTCATGAAACGAATCGAGAATTTCATGCAATTTATGATCAAAGCGGCGCAATGTAAAACGTTCTGTCAGTTCTGTCTCAGGGACTGTCAGGATATTTCCCAGAAAGAACACAGCAGGATCCTGCGGCAGGATCCGGAACTGCGGGAAAACATTGCGTGAAAGCAGAGAAGAAATACGATCTGCGGACAGGAAACAGTCATTGCAGGATGAAAGCAAGTGATCATAGTAAGCATCCGCTTCCGCGAGTACTTCTTCCATGCAGATCTCATATTCATCATTTCTTCTGTTTATTTTCTCACGCATCTGCTTCTTCTCGGCATGCCGCTGCATAGGATACCAGAAAAGCGAAGATATGATCATAACGGCAGGAAGCAGCAGCATCGGCAGAGAGTCCAGTAAAGGGCGTCCGTTCATATAGTTTCTGTAAGTATTGAAAAGCCCGACTGAAAGCGTTCCGAATGACATTGTGAGCATTGGTCCGATCGTGTAAATCAATGGAGTTTTTTCGTTTGGATAGATCATTTCCGGCTGATGGATCTCTGCGGAAAACGGTTTGATTTCCGGCAGTTTTACCGTAATGATGCGCGTGATATATTTCCGGAATGATATAGGTTTTGATTCCGGATTATGAAATTTCCCTAAGCATGAATGAACGATATTCATACAGCTGTTTATCATCAGAAAATCATCATGAAAGATCATTTTAAGATTGATGCATTCGATGATATCCCCTGTTCCAAAAGAGGTCTTATCTTTCAGAAGAACCCCATTTAACGTCACACAATGATTCTGACCGCTGATACTTATCTGCTTTTCTTTCAGGTTCAATGTAATCGCATGCGGTCCGATATTCCTGTCACGGAGATAGATGTCATCTTCAATGCTGCTGCCGATCACAAGTACATTCTGATCACTTGTGTATTTATGGAATTCGTCAAATCCTTCCTGAAAAGAAGTAAAAAACAGGACAGCATGATTATTTCCTTTGCGTATTTCAATTCTTGACCCGTCGGTTATTTCAGTTTTCCCTTCTGAAATAAAACCATGCGGAATTTTCATCCTGTAAATGCCGTTGACAAGGTAAAAAACAACCTGAGAACCGAAGAGATCTGCAGTCTCCCGGTTCTCTTTCAGAATGAATGTCCGGCAGGATGATTCAGAAATCAATCTCATCAGCATTATTCTTCCTCGGACGGCACCATGATATGGCACTCGACTTGATGCTTTCTGTCTTTGGTGGATACTGTTACGACTGTATTCCCTTCCCGGTACCCTTTTACGAGGCCTGTATGATCGACGGAAGCGATGGATGGATCTTCGCTGGTGAACCGGAGATCTTCGAAGGAATAACCTTCCGGAAGGCCTGTAATATGGATCGATTCCTGTGTTCCGGCATATACAATGAGGGAGTAACGGTCCATGGATATCATTTTCGTAACAGCGATTTCGTCAAAATCTGTCTTCCGCATACGGTCACCCCTGGTGCATCTGTCAACGAAAACGAAGTTTTCAAGATGTGTTTTCATGCCGGGAAACAGCGGGGCGTTATTGATATTCAGAATGTTAATGCTTTTTCCTAATCCTTTTTTGCCCAGAAATGAAGAAGCACTGTTCAGACGAAGATTCAGTATCCAGCCGGCATGGATATCAGCACATACCAGGATATCGGGATTGCCAAATGACATTTCTTCAGCCGCGTCGGGCGGGACGGATGAAGAACAGACGGAATGATTCCCATCCTCATCATACAGATGCAGTACTGTTGATAATGACATGGCAGCTCCTGTCTGCAGACCGACATCCATCAATGTCTGATTCAGAAAGTCAGCGCCAAAAAGAATGTCTGCGCTGACCTGCGCAGATGCTTTCATGACTGCGCTTTGATCATTGGAAAAATCCCTGATGACCCTCGTTTTCCCGTTTCGCATCTCAAATCCGTAAATATGCGACTGAACAAGCTGAAGTTCTGCTTTTCCCTGTGCGGATAGAGACAGCTGCAGTTTCATATTCAGGTTTACCAGCGGCGCTTCCGGAAGCGGTACCCGTATCTTACACAGTGGAATGACAGCTTCTGCGGTATCGCCGTTCTGCGAAAAAAGTTTCTGCATCGTATCCGGAACAGATTGAATGTTTATATCTTTCAGATCGGGATACATTGTGCGCTGCGCATCATAATGCATTCCCGCATATTCTTCAGTCTGAAAAGACAGTTTGAAATATGCATCTTCCTGCTGCCCCTTTTTTCTGTCAAACGAATATTTCACCCGGACACTGTTTAGGGCAAGCCTTCCCCTGATGACAGAACCATGCGGCAGTTTTCTTTCTGCTTCGATCCGTACACCCGATCCCGCTGAAATCAAAGTCACATGGAACCCGTGAGAATCGAATTCCCTGGTCTTGCTGAGAGTTGACATCAGATGCGCGTCCGGGATTGCTGAATGCTTTTCTTCCTGAATGACAGTATTATTGTCCGTAATGATCTCGGCATTATCAAAATTTATACAGGTATTGCCTGAAAGCTCTATTTGATCCGTATGGGAAAGGATATCGGTTTCCTCAAGATCCAGTCTGTAGCCATTTTCTTCCTGCGTGATCTTTCCGGCGGTAAAAAGATATTTTTTACCGTCTTTTTGAAAGCAGACAGTATCATTCGGCGCAATATCTTCTGCTGATTCTGCATACGCTGTTTTTTCGGTCTCATCAAAGGATTCCACTTCGATTTCCTTAGGGACTTCTTTCTCATTCCATTCAACATCTGTTTTGTTTTCCGGAATCTCCCTGTCGTTCATAATGGAAAGGATCTGATCCAGCATTGCTTCCGCTTCATCTTTTTCCATGACTGTTTTGGGATGGAAAAGTCCTCTGTTATCTGTATTCATAAGTCCGCTTGCAACTGCATTTTTAACAGAATCTGCGTATACCGTATTATTCAGATCCCTGATATCCGTTTTGATATCCGTTTCATGTCTGCCCGCCAGATTCATCAGTGTATAGGCTGTCAGCTCCCTGTTCAGATACTGCCCGGGGTCAAAGGGATATCCCGTATCGAGGATACCCCATTCGACAGCTGTCTGTACGGACGCAAAATATTCGGATGACGATGTGATATTCACATAATATGGTTCTGCGCGGTATTCCGGTATCAGGCCCGCTTTTTCATTGATCAGCCTGATCCATTCCCCGCAGGTTACCGGGTTATCCGGCTTTTTCGCACATCCGTATGACAGCGCGGTCAATACGCTTGTTATCAGACACAGGAAATGCCTAATACTGCATCGTACTGGCATTGTTCTGTACTGCTGCTTCGAGTGTTTCATAGCTCGATACTGTCATATCCAGGAATTTTGCATATGAATCGATAACTTCTTTCTGGTTATCAAAACGAAGAGAAAACTGATTGAAGCGGTTACGGATCTCTTCAGACGCATCGGAGATCCAGCTGCCGTTCAGTGAATTCATCTCACGCTTCATCTCGTTCAGTTCTTCATACATCATCTGGTTCAGACTTCTGATCTTCCCTGCCGTATCAGAAACTTCATTCATTGAAATGTTGATCATTGCCATTTTTCATACCTCCTTTACAGTCTTCCTGCCTGTGCGATCAGTTCATCCTGCGTGCTCCGGTAGCTTCTTGCGGCGGCGCGGAGAAATTCCGCATACTGCCCGCAGAGCACAGCGAGCTGCTGAAAATCAGGCTGGTACTTCGCAATCTGATTGGTGAAGGCAATATTGTCTTCACCCTGCCAGGCAGCGCTCATTGCTTCGCAGGCCTGAAACAGATTTGAGCAGTTTCTCTGATACTCCTGATTTTTCTCTTCAATTCTGGCAGCACAGGATTCCAGCTGCTCAGGTTCTACTTTGATCGATCTCATTTTGTTTTACCTCCTACTCCTTTTATTCGCAGCAGAAGTCAAAATCCGAAAAGAAAAACCCGGCACCTGTAATAACAGGTTACCGGGTAAGAGGATTCCTATTCTTCTTCCTGATGGATCTTGGCGATGATCTCGTCAATATGCTGACCGTATTTCATGGCTTCATCCATTTCGAAAATGAGTTCAGGACATCTTCTGATAGACAGCCTTTTGCTGAGTTCGGAACGTATATATCCTTTTGCGCGTTCAAGCGCCTTCATGCCGGCAGCGCCGCGTTCCTCTTTGCCGAGGAAGCTGACATAGATCGTGGCATAGCTGTGATCTTTGGAAACACTGACATCTGTGATGGTGATGAATCCGACATTCGGATCCTTTACACCAAACTGGATGATGTCACTGACATTCTTCCTTATAATCCCTTCAAGACGTTTCTGTTTGATGGTAGCCATAATCTTTATTCCACCGGAACTGCCTGTTCCGCATAAGCTTCGATGGTATCACCGATCTTGATATCGTTGAAATTCTCGATCGTGATGCCGCATTCATATCCGCTGACGACTTCTCTGACGTCATCCTTGAAACGGCGAAGGGATCCGAGTTTACCGTTGTAAATAACGATACCTTCACGGATCAGTCTGACGGAACAGCCGGATGTCAGTTTTCCGTCCGTTACCATACAGCCGCCGATCGTTCCGATCTTGGAAACCTTATAGATCTCACGGATCTCTGCCTGACCGATAATGACTTCTTCATATACCGGTTCCAGCATACCTTTCATCGCGAGTTCCATTTCTTCGGTTGCCTTATAGATAATATTGTGCAGACGGATCTCTACACCGCTTTCTTCAGCCTTCTTACGGATCTGTGCATCAGGACGTACATTGAAACCGATGATCATTGCTTTGGAAGCACTCGCCAGCATGATATCAGATTCGGAGATCGCACCTGCCGTGTTATGAATGACGTTGATCTTGACACCGGCAACTTCCAGCTTCTCCAGACTGCTGCGGACAGCTTCCGCAGAACCCTGGACGTCAGCTTTGATGATGACCGGGATCTCCTTGATGGAACCGGCTTCGATCTGTCCGGCAAGATCATCAAGACTCATTGCGCTCGTCTTGCGGCGGTCTGCTTCGATCTTTCTTCTCTTACGGCGTTCAGCGATCGCACGCGCGTCTTTTTCATTTTCAAATGAACGGAACAGGTCACCCGCTTCAGGTACATCGTTGAGACCGATGATCTCGATCGGTGTGGAAGGTCCCGCTTCCTTCAGTTCATTTCCGTTCTCATCCGTCATACGGCGGATTCGGCCGAAACATGTACCGACAACGACCGGTTCAGCCTGACGGACTGTACCGTTCTGTACAAGCAGTGTCGCAACCGGTCCTCTTCCCTTATCGAGTTTTGCCTCAATGACAGTACCGCTCGCAACACGGTCCGGATTCGCTTTCAGTTCCTTGACATCAGCGACGATCAGCAGTGTTTCCAGCAGGTCGTCAATACCTTCTCCTGTACGCGCGCTGGTTGGCACGAAGATAGTATCTCCGCCCCATTCTTCCGGCATGATGCCGAGGTCGGCCATTTCGGATTTGACACGGTCCGGATTCGCATCCGGTTTATCGATCTTGTTTACAGCGACAACGATCGGAACACCTGCCGCTCTGGCATGGTCGATCGCTTCACGTGTCTGCGGCATGACACCGTCATCTGCCGCAACGACGATTACTGCAATATCCGTAACGCCTGCGCCTCTTGCACGCATTGCAGTAAACGCTTCGTGACCGGGTGTATCCAGGAAAGTGACTTTACGTCCTGCCACTTCGATCTGATACGCACCGATATGCTGGGTAATGCCGCCCGCTTCACCGGAAGCGACACGTGTGGAACGGATCGTATCCAGGAGTGTTGTTTTACCATGGTCGACGTGACCCATGACAGTTACGATCGGAGGTCTTTCAACGAGGAGGGAAGGATCATCCGGTTCATCGATTTCCAGACTGTCCTCTTCACGTTCTTTTACTTTTGTAGCTTCAATATCAAAACCCATACATACAAGTTCAACGGTATCATCATCCAGAGGACTGTTGATGGTTACCATTTTGCCTTCCATGAACAGGGCTTTGATAATTTCACTGGACTGACGGCCGACTTTCTCCGCCAGTTCAGCTACAGTAATCCCTTCAGTGAAAGTGATCTCGTGAATGTCTGGAACTGCCCTTCTGTTCTGCGGTCCGCCGCTGCCAGGTCTTCTTCCGTTATTCGGTTTTCTGCGATTTGGTTTCTTCGCAGGTTTTTTCTTTGTTGCCATATCACTACCTCCACTTTCTGTTACATTTCCAACTGATAATACTTATTTAATTGCTTCCTCGATCTCGGACCAGAATTCTTCCGGGATCTCTGTTTCAAGAGCGCGTGCCAGGGAACCTTTTTTACGGGCGATCCTGACAGCCTCCGGGTCTTTTTTCAGATAGGCACCATGTCCGTTTTTTCTTCCTGTCGGATCAACAGACAATTCACCTTCCTTTGTCTTTACGATCCGGAGCAGTTCCTTTTTAGGGACCTGCTCACCGGTCGCAACACAACGTCGCATAGGAATTTTTCTGGGCATTAAATGTTGTCCTCGTCGTCATAATACTGATCATAATCATCGTATTCATCATAATCAATATCGTATTCACGTTCTTCTTCACGGCGCTGCTGTTCCTCGATCTCTGCCAGTTCTTCTTCTGTATAGATCGGCCTGTTGTCCATCGCGTATTCCTGCTTGAGCTGTTTCTCGAGATCTTTGTTGCGGACTTTGTATTCATCATCATCCGTCTTTTTCTTCTTCTTTCTCGATTTTTCCTGTTCTTTCGGTTTGGAAGTATCCGCGAGTTTTTCAAAGACAGAGACATAAGTGCTCTTGTTGGCCATATCTTCGAGATCGGCGTGTCTTCTCTTCTGAACGACAGGTTCCTGTACTTCCTCCTGCGGTTCATCAGCTTCAGGTTCTTCTTCCTGGATCTCTTCCGGAACTTCAGGTTCTTCCTGCGGTTCGGATACAGGTTCTTCAGCAGGTGCCGCTGTGACTGTTTCCTCTTCTTTCGGAGCTTCCGTCTTTTCAGCTTCAGTTTCCATCGCCATTTCGTAGCGGATCATATCCTGGACATGTTCCTGCATTTCCTCAGGAATAATGTCTTCTTCTTCGAACTGGGCATTCTTCTCCTTGCTCTGGGCAACAAGCTTCGCAGCAGCTTCAAGACGGCGTTCTTCAGCTTCCTTCGCTTCTTTCTTCAGACGCTCGATCTCACGTCTTTCGTGTTCTCTTCTGAGTTCTTCACGTCTTCTAGCCGCATCTACCAGCAGTTGGTCATAGTCAAGACCCATCTCTTCGATATCTTCCCTTGTCTTGATATCGATCTTATGGTTTGTCAGTTTGACAGCGAGACGCGCGTTTTTGCCGCGTTTTCCGATTGCCAGTGAAAGCTGGTCTTCATCTACGATAACCATGAGATCATCGCTGTTTTCGTTCGGTACGACAGCGACGATATCAGCCGGCGCAAGAGCATTCTTGACAAGTTCCGTAATATCATCGCTCCACTGGAAGATATCGATCTTCTCACCGTGAAGTTCTTCGATGATCTCCTGGACTCTGTTTCCTCTCGGACCGATGCACGCGCCGATCGGGTCTACTTCAGCGTTGTGGCTGAGGACAGCCATCTTTGTTCTCTCGCCCGGTTCTCTGGCAATTGCCTTGATCTCAACAATACCCTGGAAAATCTCAGGAACTTCCTTTTCGAAAAGACGTCTGACAAGCATAGCGTCACCGCGTGATACAAGTACCTGTGAGCCTTTCGTGTCTTTCTTGACATCGGTGATCACAACACGCAGCTTCTGTCCTTCGGTCAGCAGTTCACCCGGGATCTGGGCGCTGCCCGGCATCATGGCAACAGTTTTTCCAAGATTTACAAGCGCAAATCTTTCCTTAACGGATTCAACGATACCAAGCACCATTTCATGGAGCTGGGAAATGTATTCGTTATATACAGCGACTTTTTCCGCTTCACGGATCTTCTGGCGCATGACATTTCTGGCCAGGGTGGCAGCGGCACGGCTCATCGTTGTGATCTCGATAGGCTGTTTGTAGATATCACCTACCTGGATGTCCGGAACAAACTCTCTTGCGTCATGCAGAGAGATCTGAAGCTCGTCATCCTCAACATCACTTTCATTTTCCACAACTGTCAGATTCTGAAAAAGATCGATCGTCTTTTTCTTTTCATTGATCTCGGCAATGACATCAATGTCACTTAATTCAGCATCTTTTTTATATGCTTTTGCCATCGCGTCTTTCAATGCCTCGATGATCACTTCCATGGGAATGTTTCTCTGATCTTCCACATCACTGAGAGCCTTGATCATCTCTTTATAATTGAGTTCCATGCTTTTTATCTCCTTTAGATCCTAACCGCAAAGCGGATAAACTCGATATTGTCTTCATTGATTTCCACTGTTCGTCTGGCGGCCTTATCACGATATTCCAGAACCAGAACACCGTTCTGCCGGGAAGTTACTTCACCTTTGATCTCCGTCATTTTTTTGACAGGAGATTTCAGGCGGATGAATACATACGGATCCTTAATAACATCCAGTTCGCTCAGATCCCTGATCTCGCGTTCAGCACCGGGGCTGCACACTTCAAGCGTATATTCACTGTCGATCGGATCGTTGGCATCAAGCAGCTCACTGATCCTTTCACTCGCATCAGCGCAGGTATCAAGATCCATCGTTCCGTCTTTCCGGAGAATAGCGATCTGAAGAATCGTTTCCTTCTGCCGGATCCATTTCATTTCATATAACCGTATATCCATTTCTTCCAGGACCGGTTCGATCAGGTCCTGCAGTTTTTTAATGTCCATATTCCTCCAAAACAAGTTATAAGGAGTGCTTTCGCACTCCTCGTTACCGTTAGAATATTAGCGCATTGCGGATGTGAATGCAAGTCATTTTCGGAAAAAATACGATAAATATCCCTTTTTTTGACATAATCGGGATAAAAAAACAGCCATCTGGATGGAGATGACTGTCTTTGTATAATGCATTAGTCGGAAATGAAACCAATGTGCTTCATTCCGGGATCTGATCAGATCAGATTATTTCTTGGCAGCTTTCTTTGCCGGTTTTTTAGCGGCTTTTTTCGCTGTCTTTTTTGCAGGAGCAACTACTTTTTTAGCATTGCCCTGTTTGATCGCAGCCTGAGCAGCAGCCAGACGGGCGATCGGTACACGATACGGTGAGCAGGATACATAATCCAGGCCTACACTGTTGAAGAATGCGATGGAAGCCGGATCGCCGCCGTGTTCGCCGCAGACACCGAGATGGATATCCTTGCGTGTAGCTCTTCCGTCTTCTACCGCCATCTTGATCAGTTTGCCAACGCCGTTTTCATCAACGTGTGCGAACGGATCGGATTCATAGATGTTCTTGTCATAGTAATCACCCAGGAACTTGCCTGCGTCATCACGTGAGAAGCCGAATGTCATCTGTGTCAGATCGTTTGTACCGAAGCTGTAGAATTCAGCTGTCTTGGCGATTTCGCCGGAGAGCAGTGCAGCACGCGGAATTTCGATCATTGTACCGACTTTGTATTCGAGTTTAGCTCTTCTTTCCTTGATCACTTCGTCAGCAGCTTCCTTTACGAGGTTCGCAACATAAGCGAGCTCTTTCGGTTCACCGACCAGCGGTACCATGATTTCAGGAACGAGCTTCCATGTTCTGTGTTTCTTGTTGATGTCGATAGCGGCATTGATGATAGCACGAGCCTGCATCTTACCGATTTCAGGATATGTTACGTCAAGACGGCATCCTCTGTGTCCCATCATCGGGTTGAATTCATGCAGTTCAGCTGCAGCTGCTTCAACGTCCTTGATCTTGATGCCGAGGTCTTTCGCAACGTCTTTCGCTTCTTCTTTTGTCTTCGGCAGGAATTCATGCAGAGGCGGATCCAGCAGACGGATCGTTACGCTGCGGCCCTTCATAGCCTCGAAAATTCCATAGAAGTCTTCTCTCTGATACGGTTCGAGTTCAGCGAGAGCTTTTGCACGCTGTTCATCGTTGCGTGCTACACAGAGCATACGGATCGCTTTGATTCTTTCTGCGCTGTTGAAGAACATATGTTCTGTACGGACAAGGCCTACACCTTCAGCACCGAATTCAACTGCTCTTGCAGCATCTGTCGGTGTATCAGCGTTTGTGCGGATCTTGAGAGCACGTCTCTGGTCTGCCCAATCCATGAACTTCTTGAAGTTACCGGAAATTGTAGCCGGAACAGTCTTGATTTCGCCTCTGTATACACAGCCGGATGTGCCGTCTACAGAAATGACATCGCCTTCCTTGAATACTTCGCCGTTAACGGTGAATTCTTTCTTTTCTTCATTGACGGAAATGTCGCCGCAGCCGGATACACAGCATGCGCCCATACCACGTGCTACGACTGCTGCGTGGCTGGTCATGCCGCCGCGTACAGTAACGATAGCCTGGGATACATGCATACCTTCGATATCTTCCGGAGATGTTTCCAGACGAACGAGGACAACTTTCTTTCCTGCTTCGGACTGTGCTTTTGCTTCAGCTGCTGTGAATACGACAGCACCGCTTCCTGCACCAGGAGAAGCTGCCAGACCCTTGGCAATGATGTCACCCTGTTTTGCTTTCAGGGCAGCCGGATCAAATGTCGGATGGAGGAGGTCATCGAGCTGTTTCGGTTCAACCATCAGGAGAGCCTGCTCTTCAGTAACGAGTCCTTCTTCAACCATGTCTACAGCAACTTTGAGAGCAGCAGCTGCTGTTCTCTTACCATTACGTGTCTGCAGCATGAACAGTCTCTTGTTCTGGATGGTGAATTCCATATCCTGCATGTCATGGTAATGAGCTTCGAGTTTCTTACGGACATCATCGAGATCCTTAAATGTTTCCGGCATGCTTTCTTCGAGAGACGGGAATTTAGCTTTTCTTTCCTTCTCGGAGATGCCCATGCCTTTTGCCCATTCCTGGGAACCCTTCTTGGAAATCTGCTGCGGAGTACGGACACCGGCAACGACGTCTTCACCCTGTGCGTTGATCAGGTATTCACCATAGAAGTAAGCATTGGAACCTGTGGACGGGTTACGTGTGAAGCATACGCCGGTAGCGCAGTCTTCACCCATGTTTCCGAATACCATGGACTGTACGTTTACAGCTGTTCCCCAGTCACTCGGAATGTCGTTCATGCGGCGGTAGAAGATCGCTCTTTCATTATTCCAGGAACGGAATACAGCTTCGATCGCGCGCTCGAGCTGAACTTTCGGATCCTGCGGGAAATCTTCTCCCTTTTCCGCTTTGTAGAATTCTTTGAATTTAGCCGTCAGAGTCTTCATGTCATCAGCGTCGAGTTCAACGTCGAGCTTAACGCCTTTTTCTTCTTTCAGTTCGTCGATGATGACTTCGAATCTCTTCTTGGACAGTCCCATAACAACGTCAGAGAACATCTGAACGAAACGACGATAGGAATCGTATACGAATCTTGGATTATTGGATGCTTCGGACATTGCTGCTGCGACTTCGTCATTAATACCGAGGTTGAGGATTGTATCCATCATACCTGGCATTGATGCACGGGCACCGGAACGGACGGAAACGAGCAGAGGATTCTTCGGATCGCCGAGTTTCTTTCCCATTTCCTTTTCGAGCCATGTCAGGTTCTTTCCGACCTGTGCCATGATATCGTCATTAATCTTTTCACCGTCAGCGTAGTACTGGTTGCAAGCTTCTGTTGTAATTGTAAATCCCATCGGAACCGGCAGTCCAAGACCGGCCATTTCAGCGAGGTTTGCACCTTTTCCGCCGAGAAGTTCACGCATTGTACCATCACCTTCGGTGAATTTGTAGACAAATTTTTTTGCCATATAGCCTCCTTCATTATTCTATAAAAATTATAATTGAACCTTATTTAATAAACAATAAGCGGATGAAAAACTTTTCATTAAAATACAAAAAGCATGTATCCTGTGATACACGCTTTCATCATGCGTGAATGTTATTCGGGTATATATTTCCTGATGAAGCGGAAGATCGTCTGATAGTACTGCGGATCCACTGTTTCCTCAAGATGCCCTGCCTCCTGGGCGATGAACAGTTCCTTTTCACTGGCGCAGTTGTAGTA
>CACZPD010000163.1 GCA_902782955.1 uncultured Erysipelotrichaceae bacterium | reverse complement strand
TGCTGCGATGAGGCATTGAAAGATGTTTTTCTTTTTGAGGAAAAGAAGCGTCTGAAGAGAAAATATCATGGCTATACGATATGCCTGATTCCGGGTTCCGCTGAAAAGGAAGAAGAGAGGGGTTTTCATCATCTGCGCCTTATGTTTGCGTGCTGCGGACTGCCCATGCTGGAGCCGTTCGTCAGATTATCGGACACAGTTCAGAAAAAAAGAACAGGCCGGGAAAGAAGGAAAATGGAAAGGGAGATCATATTGAAAGAGGGTATGATACTGCCGGAAAAGATCCTGCTGTGTGATGACGTGATCACGACCGGCGCGACGATCCGCGGTGCATTAAGGGCGATCGGGAAAGGAAATCGTAAGATCCGGATCTACTCGGTTTCCCTGCATAAATCATGGTATCTGTGAAATTGCGTTTGATGCATAATAACGTTATAATATAGACCGTTCGAAAGGCAGGTGGTTTCATGCCAAATATACTGAGTAAATTATTCAATGATGACGCAAGAAAACTGAAACAGATAGAAAAAACCATCCAGCCCGTGCTGGATATGGAACAGAAATACAGACAGATGACCGATGAGGAACTGAAAGCGGAAACGCCGCGGCTGAAGGAAAAGCTGGCAAACGGCGCAACGCTGGAACAGATCCTGCCGGAAGCTTTCGCGACAGCGCGTGAAGCGTGTTACCGGGTGATCGGTGAATTCCCATATAAAGTACAGGTCATGGGTGCTGCCGTCATGCAGGGCGGTGACATTGCCGAAATGAAGACCGGTGAAGGTAAGACCCTTACATCCGTCATGGCTGTTTATCTGAACGCGCTGACCGGAAAAGGCGTACATGTCGTAACGGTCAACGAATATCTTTCCGAGCGTGACTCGGAATGGATGGGACAGATCCACAGATGGCTCGGTCTGACAGTAGGTCTGAACCTGCGCCAGCTCAGCAAGGCACAGAAGCGGGCAGCGTATGCCTGTGACATTACCTATACGACCAACAGTGAACTTGGTTTCGATTATCTCCGTGACAACATGGTCACAAGAGTGGAAGACCGTGTCCAGAGAGAACTGAATTTCGCCCTCGTGGATGAGGTCGACTCGATCCTGATCGATGAATCCAGGACACCACTGATCATTTCCGGCGGACAGAAACAGACCGCAAACCTGTATCTGCAGGCAGACCGTTTCGTCAAGCGGCTGAAGAACAACGAGGATTATGAAGTCGATGTCAAATCCAGATCGGTGCAGCTGACGGAACAGGGCGTGTTCAAGGCAGAGCGTGTGTTCCGCATCAAGAACCTGTATAACCTGGAGCATACGCAGCTCCTGCATCATATCAACCAGGCGCTTAAAGCAAACTACATCATGATGAAGGATGTGGAATACGTTGTGGATGAAGCGGAAGATGAGATCGTCATCGTCGATCCAAATACGGGACGTCTGATGAAGGGAAGACAGTGGTCTGACGGTCTGCATCAGGCAGTGGAAGCCAAGGAAGGAATTTCCATCAAGCAGGAAACAACGACACTGGCAACCATTACATACCAGAACTTCTTCCGTCTGTACAACAAGCTGGCCGGCATGACCGGTACCGCGAAGACAGAGGAAGAGGAATTCCTTGAGATCTACAACATGTATGTATTTGAGATCCCGACCAACAAGCCGGTCAAGAGGATCGATTATCCGGACGCGATCTACGGCACGAAGAAAGCAAAATTCGAAGCGCTCGTGGACGAAGTGCAGGAGCGGCATGAAGCCGGCCAGCCGGTGCTCGTCGGTACGATCGCTGTAGAGACTTCCGAGCTGATCTCAGCCATGCTGAAGAAGAGAAAGATCCGTCACGAAGTGCTGAACGCGAAAAACCATGCACGTGAAGCGGAGATCATCGCCAAGGCAGGTCAGAAGGGATCGGTCACGATCGCTACCAACATGGCCGGCCGAGGAACCGATATCAAGCTCGGTGAAGGCGTAAGGGAACTGGGCGGACTTTGTGTCCTTGGTTCAGAACGTCATGAATCCAGACGTATCGACAACCAGCTGAGAGGACGTTCCGGACGTCAGGGAGACCCGGGTATGTCGCGTTTCTATGTATCCGTACAGGATGACCTGATGATCCGTTTCGGATCAGAACGTCTGGAAGGCCTGTTTGCCGGTCTGGGTGACCAGGTAGTGGAATCCAAAACAGTCACCAAATCCATCACCAGTGCGCAGAGACGTGTTGAAGGCGTCAACTTCGATGCCCGTAAACAGCTGCTGCAGTATGATGATGTTATGCGCCAGCAGCGTGAGATCATGTATGACCAGAGAAACTTCATCCTTGAGAATGAAGATGTCCATTCCGTTATCTACAGCATGTTCCAGAAAGTGATCAGTGACACGGTCGCTTCCCATATCGATTTCGATTCCAGGAATCAGGAAGTCGATGCGGAAGGACTGGCAGAAGCGCTGAAGAACATGGGCATGCAGGGAATATCGGCGGATGACCTGCGCGGAAAATCCAGGGAAGTGCTGAATGAAACAGTCCTGGAAAAGATCTGGGATCAGTACAATACGAAGATCGCCCCGGTCAAGGAAAGGGTCATGCCGCTCGAGAAGCAGATGTCCCTCCGGACGATCGACCGCGCATGGTCCAACCATATCGATGTCATGTCCAAACTGAGGGACGGCATCGGTCTGCGTTCCTATGCCCAGGGAAATCCTCTGCAGGCATATGTCAATGAAGGCTATGAATTGTTCGAAAGCATGATGCGCACGATCTCCCAGGAAATCGTTGCCTTCTGCATGAATATGAAAGTCGGAGTACAAAACGAAGGAGAATAACGATGGAACTGTTCGAAATGAGACAGAAGATCAAAGAGTGCCAGGGCAAATTGGAGCAGCTTGGCTCCTCTCTTTGACCTGGCCGGGAAGAAAAAGCAAATTGAGGAAAACAACGAACTGATGGCCGCGGCGGACTTCTGGAGCGATCAGAAGAAAGCGCAGAAGATCATCCGTGAGACCAATCAGATGAAAGCGCTGATCGATACGCATCAGGCACTTTCCGATTCGGTAAACGACCTGGGCGAGGGACTGACGGATCTGGCATCTTCCTTTGATGAGGATCTGAATGAACTTCTGCAGGAAGAGTTTGCGGAAACGATGAAAAAGTTTGATGAATTCGAGATCCAGGTGCTTTTATCCGGACCGTACGACAATCACAATGCCCTGCTGGAGATCCATCCTGGTGCCGGCGGGACTGAGGCGATGGACTGGGCTTCCATGCTGTACAGGATGTACATGCGCTGGGCAGAAAGAAAAGGCTATAAGATCACGCTCCTGGACTACCAGGACGGTGAAGAAGCAGGCATGAAATCCTGTTCCGTACTGATCGAAGGACCGATGGCTTACGGTTATCTGAAAGCGGAGAACGGTGTCCACCGCCTGGTGCGCATTTCCCCGTTTGATTCCAACGCAAGAAGGCATACTTCTTTCGCGTCGGTCGAAATCATGCCGCAGTTTGAAGATGATGTGGATATTGAGATCGATGAAAAGGATCTCGAAGTTGTCACCATGCGTTCTTCCGGTGCCGGCGGCCAGCATATCAACAAGACCGACAGTGCCGTGCGCATGACGCACAAGCCGACGGGGATCGTCGTCTTCTGCCAGACGCAGCGCTCACAGATCCAGAACCGCGAAGCCTGCATGAATATGCTGAAATCCAAGCTCCTGCAGATCCGCATCAAGGAAAACGAAGAACGTGCCGCGGCTATCAAGGGTGAAGTCAAGGCAAATGAATGGGGTTCACAGATCCGTTCCTATGTCTTCCATCCGTATTCGATGGTCAAGGATCTGAGAACCGGTTATGAAGTCGGCAATATCCAGGGCGTCATGGACGGGGATCTGGACGGATTTATCGACAGTTATCTGAGAAGTCAGATCGCACAGTAATATGGAGAAGATTCTGGAATATACAGTATCGGAAACAGATAACGGCCTTACGATCAAGGCCGTTTTATCGCGGCGCATGGGATTGTCGAGGCATGAGATCTCCCGTCTGAAGTTCATGTATGACGGGATATTGCTGAACGGTTGTCCGGTGCGGGTGACGCAGAAAGTCATGCCGCATGATGTCATCCGGCTGCGCTTTTCGGATCCTTCCGATGCTGTGCCCGGGAAATCGGGTTTTATTCCGGATATCCTGTATGAAGATGAAGATCTCCTGGCGGTAAACAAGCCGGCGGGCATTCCTTCCCATCCGTCCAAAGGACATGTTTCGGATGATCTGGGAAGTCTGCTGAAAGGGTATTACAGGGAACCGCTGGTGATCCGCACAGCCGGCAGGCTGGACAAGGATGTATCGGGCATCATGATCTATGCCAAAAACCAGCCGGCGTCTGCCAGGCTTTCGAGGCAGCGCGAGGAAGGAATCCTGCGCAAGACGTACTGTGCCTTTGCGGAAGGTACTCCCGAGCCGCTTTCCGGCACACTGGTATACGGATTGCAGGATACAGAAGGGTCCCCGAAAAGGATCTTTATCCCGGACGGAAACAGCTGTATTACGGATTATGAGACTATACGGACAGCGGAATTGTTTTCCGTAGTCCATGTGCAGATCCGTACGGGCAGGACCCATCAGATCCGTGCCGGATTTGCCGGAACGGGGCATCCTCTGCTCGGTGATGTTCTGTACGGGGGAAGTACTGAGCTGATCCATAGACCCGCGCTGCATTGTTTCCGGGTGCAGCTGAAACAGCCGTTTACAGGGAATGACATCTGTATCGAGGCGCCGCTCCCGGATGATATGAAAGCCATAGAAAAAGCAGGGCTTGAGCCCTGCGGTCAGATCCAGTCTGAATAATAGAAACAGGAAGATTTGCCTTCCAGCCGGATCCCGTCACGGAATCCGGTTTTTTGTCTGCGGAACAGTTCCATTCCTTCCTCCACTTCGGCGTTGAAGCGGATCTCTGCCGGCGCGTCATCAATATTCAGGGCAAAGGTCAGCTGTCCTTTGCCGGAACGGCGGCGGAAGATCAGCTGCTTATTCTGGATGTACTGCTGGACATAGTCACCGTCCGTAAAGACAGAATATGCTTTCCGCATCTCGCACAGCCGGGCGATATGATCGGTCAGTTTGTTCCACTGCGGATGGTCAATTGCCGGACGGAGCGCATAGTCGGAAAACTTTGTGCGTTTTCCTTTCAGACCCCATTCACTGCCGTAATAGATGCAGGGAATGCCCGGCATGGCGAACATCAGGTCATAACACAGAGCCAGATCTTTTTCGTCTTCAAGCACGCTGGCGAGACGGTCGACATCATGGTTGTCCGCGAATGTAAGCAGATGTTTCCCGGTGTACAGGCACCACGGATCATGCCCGAACTGCCGGTTCAGGGAATAGCCGATCTCAAACATGTTTTTGGAATTCATGGAAGAATACAGGCCTTTCCTGCATTCGTAATTGGTTACGCTGTCGCAGCCGTTGTTCAGGAGGACATTGTAATCGCCGCCGATCATTTCGCCGAGCAGGAAGAAGTCCGGATCAACGTTTTTGACATGATCCCTGAGCGCGCGGAGAAAACCATGGTCGAGCAGGTACGCGACGTCCAGACGCAGTCCGTCGATACCGAATTCACCGATCCACTGATCGATGCACCGGAACAGGTATTTCCGTACTTCTTCGTTCCACAGGTTCAGTTTGACCAGTTCATTATGGCCCTCCCAGTTTTCATACCAGAAGCCGTCCCTGTGATTATGATCATCAAAGTTGATATGGAACCAGTCCTTATACGGGGAGTCCCATTTCCTGGCGATCACGTCCTGAAAACCGGTGAATCCGCGTCCGACATGGTTGAATACACCGTCCAGTATGACTTTGATGCCGTTGTCATGCAGGGCGTCCGCAACATCCCGGAAATCATCGTTCGTGCCGAGACGGCAGTCGATCACCGTATAGTCACGGGTATCGTAGCCGTGGCGGTCGCTCTGGAAAACCGGCCCGAAATAGACAGCGGTAATACCGAGTTTTTTCAGGTGCGGGATCCAGTCCAGTATCCGCCGGATGCGCGGTACTGTAATCCCGTCATTTTCCTTCGGACATCCGCAGAGTCCCAGGGGATAGATATGATAAAAGATCTCATTGTAGTTCATAAATTTATATTTCCTTTCAGAAAGCAGCGCATCATGTCGGAGGTGAGGGAGGTCCCGTCGGCACCGGCGATCTCTTCGTCACGCGAAGCCCAGCGCGCTTCTTTGAGTTCTGTTTTATCCAGTTTGATCTCGGGGCTGAGGGCCCTGCAGAAGAATCCGAAAAGCAGGGTGGAGGAAAATGACCAGGGCTGTGATTTGTAATATACGATATCCGTTACATCCAGTCCGGCTTCCTCTTTGACTTCCCGGCGGACAGTCTCTTCGATCGTTTCCCCGATCTCCGCAAATCCCGCAATGAGGGCATAATGAGTATAAGTCCTGCCGGCATATTTCGTTACCAGGATCTTATCTTCATACAGGACGCCGACGATTACGGCAGGCATGATCTTCGGATAGATTTTTTCCCCGCATGCAGGGCAGTACATTGCGCGTTCTTTCAGATCCTGTTCCATCCTTGTGCCGCAGACCCCGCAGTACCTGCTGGACCGGTACCATTTCCACAGCTGCCATCCGGTCACTGCCGCAAAGCCGAGATGTTTCGGCTTATAGGTACGGAAACTCCGTACAGGAATGACACATCCCTCTGATACCGGCAGATCTGCCAGGAAGAAAGATGTCTGATCGATCGTAAAAAGATAGGTGTAAAGATATGCGGCACCGGTATCCCGGAAGCGGAAAAATGTCCCGTCTTCTTTTGCCAGAAGACCTTCCTCGCTGTAGGAAAAGACGACATCATCCGCGCCCGGATCATGCGGTCTGTATTCATTTCGGTAAATATGCGGGTATATATCCTGTATCATAGGTACCCCCTGATATAAAAAACAGGCATGAATGCCCTAACAAATAAATTATGCCACAAAATAATTTGCTTGAGAAGACTGTACATTGATTTATTCCTTGCTATATTGAAAGTGTAAAGATAAAGTACCAGGAGGTACAACGTATGAAAAAGGTGCTACTCGAATACTAGTAACCGTTTCCATCAGAGATATGCAGAGATCTCGTTGGAAACGAGAGAAAAAAGATTCAAAGCAGAAAGTGAAAGTCTGCATGAGGGCAGACCAATGGACAAATCAATCTGACAATTGAATAGCTTTACCAAATCAGCGAAAGCTGATATGAATGAAATGCAAATTTCTGAACATTAAAAGAAAATAAATGAACAGAGAAATCCCGGGTAGATATATCCGGGATTCTTTCTTTATAATAGAAAAAAAGGAGTATTCATAATGAGCAGATTTCCGAAAGATTTTTTGTGGGGTGCTTCTTCTTCGGCTTTTCAGATCGAAGGCGGCTGGGACGAAGACGGAAAAGGCATGAGTGTCGCTGATTTCAATTCCTTCAAGCGTTCTGACAAACAGGCGGATACCAAAATTGCGAGCGATTTCTACCACCATGTGGAAGAGGATATCGCGCTGATGGCTGAAATGGGCATGCAGATATACCGTTTCTCGCTCTCCTGGACACGGATCATTCCGGATGGTGACGGGGAGATCAATGAAAAAGGACTGGCGTTTTATGACAAGGTGATCGACTGTCTGAAGGCACATGGCATACAGCCGTTTGTGACCTTGTATCATTTTGATCTGCCGTATGCGCTGGCGGAAAAATACAACGGGTGGGAAGACCGCAGATGCGTGGATGCGTTTGAACGTTTTGCCCGCACCTGTTTCAAACGATACGGTGACCGCGTCAAATACTGGCAGGTTACAAACGAACAGAACCTGATGATCCGGGTAGATGAAAGAATGAATATTACCGAACCGGATCCGTGGAAAGCCGACAAACAGCGGGCACAGATGGATTATCATATGTTCCTGGCACACGCGCTGGCTGTCAGGGCATGTCATGAACTCGTACCGGACGGCAAGATCGGCCCGGCCGTATCTTCGACCTGCACATATCCGCTGACGAACAAACCGGAGGATGTATGGGCAGCGAAGATGAATGACTATATGAAAACAGTCTACTGCCTGGATATGCATTATTACGGAAAGTATTCCGGACTGTATATGCGTTATCTGAAAGACAGGAATATCGTCCCGGTCACACAGCCGGGCGACGAAGAGATCCTGAAATACGGCAGGCCGGATTATATCGCTTTGAATTACTACCGGACACTGTGTGCGAGTTATCTGCCGGCAGATGAAGAACATCCTGTCGGTTCGCGTGTATACCGCGGCAATGAAGTGGATTTTGACCAGTATGGTTACTGCCGTGACGAACGCAACGAGAATCTGAAGGCAAGTGAATACGGCGCACAGATCGATCCGATGGGACTCCGGATCGTACTGAATGATTATTACAGCCGCTACCATCTGCCGCTGCTCATTACGGAAAACGGATTGGGCATGGCGGATACCCTGACGGAAGACGGGAAAATACATGATGATTACCGGATCGATTATCTGCGTGCCCATATCGAGGCATGTGCCGATGCGATCGAAGACGGTGTGGACCTGATGGGTTATTCCCCGTGGTCATTTGAAGACCTCCTGTCTAGTCATCAGGGATTCCGCAAACGTTATGGATTCGTTTATATCAACCGTGAGGATATGGATCTCAAGGATCTGGCCCGCATCCGCAAGGATTCGTTCTTCTGGTATCAGAAGGTGATCCGGACAAACGGTGAGGATCTGGACTGAGCCTCTTCCTGAACGGATAATATTCCGAAAACTGAAAACAGTATGACCGCCTGATCATACTGTTTTTTTTGGTTAATATTCTTCACTGTCCCGGTTTCTGACGGAAAGTCAGCGCTGCGCAGAGAAGCGAGCAGCCTGATGCCAGAAGCGGCAGGAAAACAGGCGGGATAAACGACGGAAGCAGGGCACCGAATACCGCTGCCGCAATGGCATGATACATCAGGACAGACAGCTGGTACTGCTGGACAGCGCCGTTTGCGGACTGGGAGATCCGGACAGCTTCCTTCAGATCACTCAGACGGTTTCTGGTCAGGAGCACATCCGCGTCATCACGGTCGATGCCTGCCCCGGTATTGATCGCAACTGCTGTTGAGGTATCTTTGCGCAGGTCATGCATTCTGTTTCCGGAAACAAGCGCGGTCAGGGAGCCTGCATCTTCCAGTTCTGTGAGAAGCTTCTGTTTCTGTTCTTTGTCTGCGTTATGGATCACGTTGTCCAGATGCAGTTTCCGGGCGAGATAGTCGGATTCACAGGCTTCACCTTTTGTGAACACCCGGATCTCAGTTTCATTCTCACGGGCAAAGGCAAGGAAGCTTTCCGCGTCTGTCAGGATCATTTTCCTGACGGCGATGATGCCGCATAATGACCGGTTGGCCAGAAAGAACAGGATCTGTTTTCCGTCTGCCTTCAGCTGTTCCGTTATATCCTTCCATTCGTCAAAGGAGATCCCTTCCGCCTTCATCTGATCTTCCTTCAGAACACGGAAATCCCTGTCCTGGTTTTTCCTTCCCCGGCGGTTGAACTGCCGGAAGGATCCCGCGTCGACATGCACGATACTGCGGGTTTTCAGGTAGCGGGCAATGGCTTTGCCGACCTGGTCTTCCGACCTGCTTTCCAGGGCGTATGCTATATATTCCAGCCGGGAAGGATCATCCGGATCTGCCGGGATGAAATCCGTTACCGTGTAGGCTTTGCTTGTCAGGGCATCATCCTGATCGATGACAAATACATCTGTTTTGCCGAGACTTTCGAGTGCCTGCACACTGCGGAACAGGATATGTTTTTCGGCAGCGGTGCGGGCATTCTGCAGGACTGTATTGGCGGTGGCCTGTGAAAAAGACAGAAGCGTTTCCGCGCACAGGACGGATAATCCGGTACAGACTGCCGCCGTCATGTCAGGACGGATCATGTACCATCCTGCAAGTGCCGCGGCGGCTCCTGCGATCATATAGAACGGAAGTGTTTTTCCGATGGTCTTCAGCGGCGAAGGGAATGCCCTGTCATTTGCGGTATTTTCCGCAAAGAGGGCGAAATGCATGGCGGCGGTATCGCTGCCGGTGTGTTCTGCCCGGATCTTGACGGACCCGCTGATGCACTTACTGCCGGCATAGACAGGTGAACCTTCTTTTTTTCTGACCGGCGCGCTGTTACCTGTCAGGGCGGATTCATCCATCACGCAGCTGCCGGAGAGCACGGTGCCGTCCACCGGCGAGATCTGTGTCGGACGCAGGATCAGGAGTTCATTTTCCCGGATATCCTCAAGATAGCGCATTTCCTCTGTATGTCCTTCATATACCAAGGCATCTGCGGGCAGGCGGGAACTGCTGGTCTCAAAGACGCTGCGGGAAATGTTTTTTTCCTGTCTTCCGCAGATCTGTTCCGTCAGTTCAAATACCAGCAGGATCACCGCGGCATACAGGAAATAGAAGGATGGATTGCCGCCGCTGATCCAGCGGATGAGGCCGCCGGTCAGGCTGGAGATGAAAATGATGAGTTTAAGTATATACGGATATGGGTACGCGGCGAGTCTGCCGGTATATTTCTGAAGGACGCTGCGGGAGAGAAAAAGGGAAACACATAAGACCAGCAGGGAAAGCAGGGGAGACAGTGAAAACAATGCGCAGACCAGCAGGAGGAATGTTCCTCCGGCAAGAAACAGGACAGGCCTGCTGTCGAATGATTCCTCGTCTTCAGATGTCCGGATGAATGACTGGGAAGCGCTGTGCACTTCATAGCCGGTCTTCCCGGCTGCCTCACGGATCTCTGCGCGGGTGATCTTTTCCTCGTCAAATATGACCTGCATCGTACCGGAAAGGATATCGATCTCAGCGGACTCAATGCCGTCCAGGGCACGTACAGCGCGCAGAACGGTATCTGCGCTTGTCTGCAGATGCAGGTTGGTGACCACAAATGTTGCGGATGTTCTCTTCATAATAAGGAAATTGTACTTCAAAACAGCCGGGGAAAAAACAGGAAAACAAAAACAGATGTTATGAAAGGGGTTAAATAAAGGAAAAACAGTCCGGTTGCGGTTATAATATTCAATAGGGTTTACGGTTTTCAGAAATGAATGCCGTTGAAAGGAGTTAGCGGACATATTGTCCGTATCAAAGACAATGGAAGTAAAAGAAAGAATCGCACGTCTGCGTGCACTGATGAAGGCAAAGAATATCGATGTCTATTATATTCCGAACGGGGATGACCATCTCTCGGACGAATATACGGCAGATTACTTTAAGTGCAAATCATGGATGTCGGGATTTTCCGGAGAATCCGGCTGCACGATCGTAACAGAAAAGTTTGCCGGACTCTGGACAGACGGAAGATATTTTACGCAGGCGGAAGATGAACTGAAAGGAACCGGTGTGGAGCTGATGCGGATGCGTCAGGAAGGCGTGCCGGATCCCCTGGATTTTCTGGTCTCGGAAACACCGGAAAACGGTGTGCTCGGTTTTGACGGGAAAGTCGTATCGGTTTCTGCCGCAAAGCATCTGGCAAAACAGCTGGCGGAAAAGAACGCGGTGATCAAAATGGATGAAGATCTTGCCGGCATGGTCTGGGGAGATGAAAGGCCGCCTATGCCGAAGGAAAAGATCTTTGTGCTGGCCAAAAAATATACCGGTGAATCCGCGGAAGAGAGGATCGCCCGCGTACGTGAGGAGATGAAGAAAAACGACGCTGACGTGCTGATCCTGACGGCACTGGAAGATCCGTGCTGGATGCTGAATATCAGAGGCAATGACATTGAATGCACGCCGGTCGTGTATGCCTTTGCGATGGTGACGATGCGGAAGGTATACTACTATGCCGACGCGGAAAAGATCACGCCGAAGACAGGAAAATACCTGGCTGAGGCAGGCGTCAGCGTAAAACCGTACAACGGTCTGGAAAAGGACCTGAAAAAGCTGAAGAACAAGACGATCTGGGCAAATCTGAGACAGCTGAACGCGTATCTCGAATCGATGATCGATCCTTCCAATACCATAAAGAACGCACCCTCTCCTGTCGGCATGTTCCGGGCTGTCAAGAACAAAACGGAAATGAAATGCCTGCGCAATGCCCACGTCAAGGACGGCGTTGCCATGGTGAAGTTCATCAAATGGGTGAAGGAGAATATCGGCAGGATCCCGATGAGCGAGATCAGCGCGGAGGATCATCTCTATGCTTTGAGGGCGGAAGGGAAGGATTATATCGAACCATCATTCCCGACTATTTCCGCCTATAAGGGAAACGCGGCCATGATGCATTACAGCGCTTCCCCGGAAACCAATGCGCAGCTGTCTCCGGAAGGATTCCTGCTGGTGGACTCCGGCGGGACCTACAAGGACGGAACGACGGATATTACCCGCACCATCGCGCTCGGAGAGCTGAGCGATGATGAGAAGCGGTATTATACACTCGTCCTGAAAGGGCATCTCGCCCTGGCAAACGCGCGTTTCCTGTACGGCACGACCGGACAGAATCTGGATATCCTGGCCCGGGGACCGCTGTGGAATATCGATATCGACTACCAGTGCGGCACAGGACACGGTGTCGGACATGTACTCAGTGTCCATGAAGGGCCGCAGAGCGTCGCCTGGGGCTTTACCCGGATGCGTCCGGCAGTGAAGCTCGAAGAAGGCATGATCGTTACGGATGAACCGGGCGTATACCTGCCGCGTGAGCTCGGCGTCCGGATCGAGAACGAACTGCTCGTCAGGAAAGGCACAAAGAATTTCTACGGCCAGTTCATGTATTTTGAGAATGTGACATATTGTCCGTATGAACCGGATGCGATCGACGTGAGCCTTCTGAATGAAGACGAGATCCGGCAGATCAATGAATACCATTCCGCGGTATACGATATCCTGAGCCCGTATCTGGATGCGGAGGAACAGGAATGGCTGAAGAAGGAAACAAGGCGGATCGGAAAATGAAATTTGTATCCTGGAATGTGAACGGGCTGCGGGCCTGCATGAAGAAAGGATTTGCGGATTTTTTCCGGGAAACGGATGCGGATTTCTTTGCCCTGCAGGAAACGAAGATGCAGCCGGACCAGATGGAAGAAGCCATGCATTTTGACGGCTATCTGGAATACATGAACAGCGCGGAAAAGAAAGGCTATTCCGGCACACTGGTCTATACCAGGCATGAACCGCTGTCTGTCTCGTACGATATCGAAGGTGATGTCACAAACGAAGGCAGGGTGATCACGCTCGAATATCCGGATTTCTGGTTTGTATGTGCTTATGTGCCCAATTCGCAGGATGGGCTGAAAAGACTGGACTACCGGATGGAATGGGAGGAGATGCTGAAGAAGCATCTGTCTGCCCTCGATCAGATCAAGCCGGTCATCTATACCGGTGATCTCAACGTCGCGCATGCGGAGATCGATATCCGCAATCCCCAGAGCAACCGCAGAAATGCCGGCTTTACGGATGAGGAGAGGGAAAAATTCTCCCGGCTGCTCGACGCGGGATTTAAGGATACGTTCCGGGAACTGTATCCGGAAAAGGTGCAGTATTCCTGGTGGAGCTATCGTTTCAAGTCAAGGGAAAGAAATGCCGGATGGAGGATCGATTATTTTGTTGTATCGGAGCGGCTGATGAATGCCGTAAGGGAATCGTCCATTCATGACCAGGTGCAGGGTTCGGATCACTGCCCGATATCATTGGAGATTGATCTGTCCCTGTAGTATAATAAAAATTGTATTTGTGGAGGAAATATCATGGATATTAAAGAGATGGTTGCGGGATACCGGACAGATCTGCTGACAAAACTGGGAAAACTGGTTGCGGTCAACAGTGAGGAAGGAACACCGACGGAAACTGCCCCGTTCGGGGAAGGCCCGAAAAAAGCACTCACTACAGCTCTTGAAATAATGAAAGAAGACGGATTCAAGACAGTCAATCTGGATAATTATATCGGCTATGCGGAGATGGGTGCAGGTGAGCAGGTGATCGGCGTGATCGGCCATCTGGATATCGTTCCGGCCAAGAAGGAAGACGGCTGGGATACCGATCCGTTTGTCATGACGGAAAAAGACGGGAAGCTGTTCGGCAGAGGCGTTTCGGATGACAAGGGCGCTGTTGTTGCCAGTATGATCGCCATGAAGGTCATCCGTGACCTCGGCGTGGATGTAAACAAACGCGTCCGTCTGATCATGGGAACCAATGAAGAGACCGGTTCCAGATGCCTGAAGTATTATGTCGAAAAGGAAGGATCCGTAGACCTCGGCTTTACACCGGACGGGGAATTCCCGGGTGTACATGGCGAAAAGGGCATGGTCGGCGCGCAGTACCAGTCCAAGAAGACCGGTATCCGGGATATTTACGGCGGAACCGCAAGAAATATCGTATGCCGTGACTGCACGATCGTGATCGACAATAATACATTCTCCAAAAAGAAACTGGAAGATTATTTCTATAACAATGAACTGACATATGACATCGAGGATCTCGGCGATACCGTGAAGATCCATGTACAGGGTGTGGCAGCGCACGCAAGCACGCCGCAGCTCGGTGTGAATGCGATCTCCCATCTGATGACAGCGCTGAAGAACGCCGGTTATCAGGATCCGTTCGTGGATTTCTACGTATCCCATTTCGGAACCGATACAGACGGCAAGGGAATCGGTGTGAAATGCTCCGATCATTACGGTGCCCTGACCCTGAACAACGGCGTGATCTCCATGCAGGACGGCGTCATTACAGGAAGTATCGATATCCGTTATCCGGTCACATACAACAGCCGGGCGATCCTGAAGATGATGGCTGATCATATGGAAGATGACGGCGGCGTCATTACGATCCGCGGTACGGGCGAACCGCTGTTCTTCCCGGCAGATTCACCGCTTGTCGAGTCGCTGCTGGAAGCGTATCAGGAAGTGACAGGCGATATGGAGACCCAGCCGATGACTATGGGCGGCGGCACATATGCCAAGGGAATCGAAAACACGATCGCCTTCGGATGTGCATTCCCGGGATATGATTATCATATCCATGACGCAAATGAATGGGTTACGGAAGAGATGCTGCTGAAGCAGGCAGAGATCTACGTACACGCCATTCTGAAACTGCTCAAAGTATAGTGTTCCCGCCGGGAACACTTTTTCTTTGGAAAAGGGAATGAAGGCCGGCGTTTGAATGCTATAATAGGAACGATGAAAAAAGCGGCGATTTTATACGATTTTGACAAGACTCTCTGCACAAAGGATATGCAGGAATACAGTCTGATCCCCAGACTGGGCTATGCCGATCCCGGTGAGTTCTGGAAAGAAGTTTCAGAACTGACCAAGGCGAACCGGATGGATTCCATCAGTTCATATCTGTTTATGCTGCAGAAAAAATATGCCGAACATGGAATGCCTCTGAAGAAAGAAGCTTTTGCGGATCTCGGAAAAGATATCGAATTATATCCGGGCGTCAGCACATGGTTTCAGAGGATCAACGCGTACGGAAGAGAAGCAGGTCTGGAAGTGGAGCATTATATCATTTCCAGCGGGATGGCAGAGATCATCGAAGGTGTGCCTGTCAGCCATGAATTCCGGAAGATCTACGCATGCCGGTATTATTATGACGAACAGGGTATAGCCAGATGGCCTGCCCAGATCGTAAACTACACAACGAAAACACAGTATATATTCCGCATCAACAAGCAGGTACTCGATGAGAACAACGATGCGGAACTGAATGAATATGTGGAGCAGAAAGACCGCCCGGTGCCGTTTACCAGGATGATCTATATCGCAGACGGGATTACGGATATCCCGTGCATGAGGCTTGTGAAGGAATACGGCGGGAAGTCCATTGCCGTGTATAACCCGGCTTCAGACAAAGCAAAAGGTATTGCGGAAAAACTGATCCGTGACGGACGTGTCAATTACATGGCGAAAGCGGATTATTCCGAAGGCAGTGAAATGGAAAAGACGATGCATATGATCCTGGATCACATGCAGAAAGATGCAGCGCTGGAAGAAATTGAGGGTAAGATTCGATGACCATTAAGAAAACAGATTTTAAATTTGATCTCAGGGATCCTATGATCAAGATACTGACGGCCCTGTTTCTGTTCATAACAGTCGGAACAGGATTCTCCGCGTGCCGTTCAGGCAAGGGCGGAAAGACGCGTGTGGAACTGGATGCAGTCTATACATTTGACGCGGCAGGCGAAGTCACGTCTCCCATGCAGAGTGAATTCACGGAAGGCGTTACCGGGAAACTGGAAGAAAAGCTGACCGTGGACGGGAGATTCAAGGTTTTCAGGACACATGAAGCAGGTGTCAACGCTTCCGCTGAGGAGAGGGCAAAAAAGGTCAATGAAGATAAACCGGATATCCTTCTCAGCATCACGACCGGATACGATCCGGATTTCACCGCTTCCGGGACCCTGATCTATCCGGATATACCTTCTTCCGAACAGAATGAAGCAAGCCTGAAGATGGCAGGGATCCTGCAGGAAAATATGAAAGCGGGTGACTGGAGCGCGGATGTGCGTTATCTGTACTACAAACCGTTTGAGAATGACCAGTATCAGATCATGCGTACGGAGACTTCAGATACGGAAGAATACGATTATGAGACATGGACGATACTGGAAAAAACCAGTGTACCGGCTGTGGTTGTCGAACAGATCCATCTCAGCAACGCGTCTGATTCCCAGCGGTGGTCCAACGAGGAAGGCTATGAAACGATCGCCGAACAGTATTACCAGGCAATTCTGGAATACTTCAACATGAAAGATACAAGGAAGGATGTGCAGGAATAACGCACATCTTTTTTGTGTTATACTGAAATCATGAAAAAGGAAATATATGCGGGTACATATACCGCGAAAAACAGTGAAGGAATCTATGCGTTCTCTTTTGATGAGGGAAAGCTTTCTGATGTACGGCTGCACGCAAAGATCAGAAATCCGAAATACATCGCCGTCAGGGATGATCTGATCATTACGGCAGGGGATTTTGAGAACGGCTCCGGTGTAGCCCTTGTGGATATGGAAGGGAATATCATTGACCGGATCGCGTATGAATCACGTACATCCTGCTATGTTACGGAAAAAGACGGCCGTATCTATACCGCCAATTACCATGAAGGAACATTTACCGTCCTGGAAATTCAGGACAGGCATCTGAAACTGGTTCAGACTGTCCGGATCCGCGACGGTGCCGGCTGCCACCAGGTGCTTCTGTGGAAAGACAGGATACTGGTGCCGTGCCTGTTCCTGGACCGCGTAATGATCTATGATCAGGATCTGAAGCGTCTCGGCAGCATCCATTTCAACCAGGGTGTCGGACCGCGTCACGGGATCTTTTCCGAGGATGGGGAATACCTGTACCTGGTATCGGAGCTCAGCAATGAACTGTTCGTGATCCATGCGGGGGACTGGGAGATCCTGCATGCAATATCCGTCCTGCCGGACGGACAGAAGCACCTGCGCGATACCGCAGCTATCCGGCTGAGCGCAGACGGGAAGCATATCTATGTATCCACAAGGACGCTGGACATCCTTTCCGTGATCGAACTGGACGGACAGAAGCCGGAACTGATCCAGACTGTTTCCTGCGGCGGAAAGCATCCGCGTGACTTTATCCGCGAAGGAGAGTATATCCTGTCCGCGAACAGGTTTACGAATGATGTCGTCTGCTTCGCCCTGAATCCGGACGGCACGATCGGTGAACAGACCGGTTCGGTAACAGTTCCGGAAGTTGTTTCATTATCAGTAAGGTGAACTTGTTTCACCTTTTCTTTTTATGATGCGGAAAAAGAATGCAAAAAAAATAACTTTGGCATATAATAGAAAAGGCTCTTTTCAAAAGGAGTACAGAAGGGGCTTTAGCTCAGCTGGGAGAGCGCATGGTTCGCAATCATGAGGTCACGGGTTCGATCCCCGCAAGCTCCATAATGCCGCAGATCCTGCGGCTTTTCTTTTTGCCGGAATGATTTTTCCGGGAATATATGTTACTATATTCCGTGCGGAGGCTTAGCTCAGTTGGGAGAGCGCACCCTTCACAGGGGTGATGTCGCAGGTTCGAGTCCTGTAGCCTCCATTTGCGTATTTGTGCAAAAAAGGGGTAACTGTATATGTGGATCGTTATTGGATTAATCGCACTTCTTATAGTCATCTGGGTGATGATCGGATTTCCTGTATGGCAGATCCTGGTCATATCAGCACTGATCGGAGCGTTCGTTTACGCTGATTCCAAGAATTATCAGAAGAAGATGGAAGAAGAAGCGAAACAGAATGCGCAAAAAGGCGGGAAAAAGAAAAAGTGATATCAGAAGAAAAAGAATTTGCGGACGCAGATTCTTTTCTTTCGCAATCACTTTTTTATTTCAGTTCGAATGAGATACGGGCTTTGTGATTCTTGTATTTCACGTTCATGAGGGCGCCGTTGATCATTGTCATGTTGGGGATCGTATGACCGATGTCCGCCTGGTAGAGGACAGGGATCTCAGGCAGGGCTCTGCGGATCGCTTCCTCGTATGTCATGCCGGTCTCGCTGGATTCAAACAGGACACGGCCGACGATGACTGCTTTGGTGTCTTTGAACCATCCGGCATAGCCCATCTGGACAAGTGTGCGGTAGAAGACTTCCGCGCTGAGGGAGAAATTGTCGAAGTACCAGATAAAGCCGTCATCTTTGTATTTACTGACAAAGGATCTGACAGTTTCGTATTTTGTCCCGATCATGTCTTTCAAAACATCGATGCAGCCGCCGATGCATCTGCCTGTTGTATCGAGGGAGGATACTGTTCCTTCCCATCTGACCGGTGTATCGTACTCAACAGTCTCAGCCAGGAAGCCCGGTGTTCCCATATAGTAATCGTAACTTCTCTGTGTGATATTCTTTCCCTGCAGGATCCGGATCGCGTTTTTGCAGAAAGGAGGCAGGGGATCCAGGTCGAAGCTTCCGGCATTCATTCCGTAAATGGTCGCGACATCATATTTGACGGTGTAGGGGAACAGGATCCCGGTGGGATCAGATGCACCCATAAGCCACTTCGGATGTTTTTTCATAGCGGAAAAATCAACGTATGGCAGGATCTCATTCAGGAAGTCCCCGCCGGCAGCGGACATGACCATCTTAACCTCGTCATCGAGAAATAAGGAAGTAAGCTCTTTGCCGCGGATCTTTGCGGTATTGGAACGGATATCATCCACGCGTACGGAAGCAGTTTCCTTTGTGCGGAAACCATAGGAATGAAGGGTGTCCAGGGACTGGTCAAAGGATTCCAGTTTTCTGCCGACACCGGCACTTGGCGCGCTGATGCCGATCACATCGTTTTTCTGAATAAATTCCGGATAGATCATAATAATTACCTCAGATTTCATTATAAAGGAAAAAGGATTCCGCAGACGGAAATCCTTTCATTATATTCATTTATCTAATAGAGGGGGGAAAGATTCATGAATAGTCTTCATGGTGCTTCATGCACCTGTTTTTTCTGGTCTCCTTTCGTTTACAGGATCAATATAATCCGGCAGTGTTAAGAAAACAGGAACACCAGGTGAAGGTTATGTGAATTTTCAGTTTCTGCATCCTTTTGTCATTTCCGAGAAACGCAGGCCGATACGGGCAAAGAAATTGGTTTCCTTCGGGACCCTGTAGAAGATCTCCGTGCTGTAGACAGAATCACCGTTATTCAGGATCCGGAAGTATCCTGTCTGTTCGGAAGCGTTCAGACCTGTGCGGACTTCTTCGGGGAAGGTGATCTCCAGTTCGGTTACGGTATTCTTCGGCAGGATATCCGTGATGGTCTCCGGTGCCCGGATCTCTATGGTTTCCTCTTTATATTGTGACTTTACCGTGATCGTCTGCAAAAGATCTCCCTCTTTGACGAGATCCCGGATCTCCCAGTCATTCAGCGTTTTGACGATCGCTGCAGTGTCGGATAAATGTGTTTTCTCAGCGTAACCGGTCATGGCATGCGCGGTCACGATGATCACATCCATATTGTTGATGTGAGACCAGGATGCCAGACAATGTCCCGCATTGCCTGTATAGCCTGTTTTTCCGCCGATGAAGCCCGGGGCATCAAATGAGGAATGCATATCCTTGAGGAAGGTGGAAGTGACCCTGAGGCCGGAACTGTGATACAGCAGCGGTCCGGTCGTATATGTTTCCGTTGAATATACCTCACGGAATGTATCGTTCTGAATACAGTAATTCAGCAGAAGGTACATATCATAGCAGGTCGTGTACTGTCCATCGGCATCCAGTCCCGTCACGTTGATGAAATGGGAATCCTTCATGCCGATCTCCTGTGCCTTTTCATTCATTTTGTCGACGAAGTGATCCATATCATCCGAGACGGTCAAAGCCAGGGTATTTGCGGCATCAGCGCCGGAGGGCAGGGCCAGGCAGTAGAGCAGTTCCTTCACGGTCGGTTCTTCACCGACGGCAAGACCGGCTGTGGAAGCGTTGGCTTCGATCAGTCCGGCAAGCATCTGATCAGTCACTTTGATGTTTTGATGAAGATTCGGCAGTTCCTCGATCGCAACAATGCCTGTCAGCATTTTTGTCATGGATGCCGGCGCGATCTGTTCACGGCTGTTTTTCTCGGCGAGTATCTCTCCCGTGCCTGTTTCGACGACGATCACATTGTCGCTGATGATGCCGGCGAGGATATCTTCTTCTGCAAGTACCGGCGTGATCCCTGTTATGGAGAATACGAGCAGGAACTGCAGGATGATTACGGTTATTTTTTTCATGGAATTATTGTATAACGATATTGAAGGGAATGTGTTTAAGAAATAACCGGAAAGGAAAGAAATAATGAAAAAGAACGGTTTGAAGATCGTTACGATCGGCGGCGGCTCCAGCTATACACCGGAGCTGATGAACGGATTTATCAAACGCTATGAAACATTGCCGGTCAGGGAGATCTGGCTTGTCGATATTGAAGAAGGCAGGGAAAAGCTGGAGATCGTAGGCGCGCTGGCGAAACGCATGTGGGATGCGTCTCCTTACGATGTGGATATCCATCTGACGCTGGACCGCAGGGAAGCGCTGAAAGACGCGGATTTCGTCACGACGCAGCTGCGAGCAGGACTTCTGAATGCGCGGATCAAGGATGAGAGGATCCCTCTTTCCTACGGACAGATCGGGCAGGAAACAAACGGTGCCGGCGGTATTTTCAAAGCGCTGCGCACGATACCTGTCCTGCTGGATATCGTTAAGGATATGCGGGAATTATGTCCTGACGCATGGCTGATCAATTTTACCAACCCGTCCGGCATGATCACGGAAGCTGTGATCCGGCATGCGGGTTTTGAAAAATGCCTTGGTCTGTGCAACGGACCGATCACAGTCATGATGGAGGAACCGGAGATCCTCGGCGGCAGGCAGGAAGATTACATCTTCCGCTTTGCCGGTCTGAATCACTTCCATTATCACCGGGTTTTCCGGGCAGAAGACGGAAAGGAAGTGACAAAGGAACTGCTCAGCAGGATCGCAGGCGATCCCCGCGCGAATATGCAGAACGTGCATGATGAGGCTTATCTGAATGACCAGCTGCGGGCAATGAACTGTATCCCGTTCAGTTATCACCGCTATTACTACCAGTATGAAGAAATGCTGGAAAGGCAGCTGGAGGATTACCGGAATCATACGACGAGGGCAGAGAGCGTCAAGGCAGTGGAAGATGAACTGTTTGAACTGTACAGGGATCCTGATCTGCATGAAATGCCGGAACTGCTGAAGAAACGGGGCGGGCGCTATTACAGCGACGCTGCATGTGAAGCGATCAATAATATCCATAACAATACCGGCAATATCATGGTCGTCAATACCATGAACAGAGGTGCCGTATCGGACCTGCCGTATGACTGCATCACGGAAGTATCCTCCGTGATTAGCGCTGCCGGTGCCCAACCGCTTGTCTGGGGCGGATTTGAGCCGTCGGAGAGGGGCTGGCTCCAGATGATGAAAGCGATGGAAGAAACGGTGATCCGGGCTGCTGTAACAGGCGATTACGGCACACTGCTGAAGGCTTTCCAGATGAATCCGCTGATCAGGCATGGCCGAAAAGCCCAGGAGATGATGGATGAAATGCTTGTCGCAAATGAAAAGGATCTTCCGTTATTCAGGGATGTGATCCGGAAACTCAAACAGGAAGGCACAGTGATCCATGATGAAACTGTCCGGGAACTGTGCCGGAAGGAGATTTCCTCTGATACAATGAACTCATGACAGATCTGCATTACATCACGGAACATCTGCAGAAAAACCCGTTTCTGACACTGCTTGCGGCAGCGCTTCTGATCACGGGGTTTTCCCTGTTTTTCATCAGGGACAGAAAAGCCCGCAGAAAGATCCGCAATGCATTGAATATCCTGATCACAGCGCTTATTCTGTACTGCGCATTCCTGGCTGTACAGCAGGAAAGACAGCTGGCGCAGGAAGCGGAGAAGGTCAGGGAGAAAGTTGATCCGGATGTCCTGCCGGCATTCAGTGACCAGCCGTCTGTCATCATTCATGATAATGTGCCTTATTTTACAGAGGATGATCTGGCCAGGGAACCGTTTGAACAGTACGGTGATCTGGACCCGCTCGGACGATGTACGGAAGCGTTTGCCCTGATCACGCAGGATACCCTGCCGGAAGACGAAAGGGAAGAGATCAGCGATATCATCCCGACCGGATGGAAGAATAACCGATATGATTTCATTGACGGCGGATTCCTGTACAACCGCTGCCACCTGATCGCGTTTGAACTGACGGGGGAGAACGCGAATGAAAAAAACCTGATCACAGGTACCAGATATATGAATGTGATGGGGATGGAGCCATATGAGAATAAAGTTGCGTGGTATGTCCGTACGACCGGGAAAAGCGTTCTTTACCGGGTGACTCCTGTTTTCAAAGGGAAAAACCTTGTCGCTTCGGGGGTGCTGATCGAGGCTTATTCCCCGGAAGATCACGGTGCCGGCATTTCATTCTGTGTTTTCTGCTATAACGCGCAGCCGGATATCGAGATACGCTACGAAGACGGACAAAACCGTCAGATTTCCTTCCCAATGTCTGAAAAACCGCGTAATATCGGCTTTTTTCGGGCCTGTACGGCTTGAAAAGAAAAGTAAATACGATACAATATGAGTTGTCCATAAAAGCAAGTATAAGGAGGCAAATCATGGATAAAGTATTAACAAAAAAAGATTTAGCGGAAAAACTCGCCGCTGACAAAGAAATGTCAAAGAAGGACGCTGCTGAAGTAGTAAACTACGTTTTTGGAGAAATCACAGCTGCTCTGAAGAAGGGTGCTGAAGTTTCCATCAACGGTTTCGGTAAATTTGAAGTCGTCAAGAAAAAAGCACGTACCGGTCTGAACCCGGCAACAGGCGAAAAGATCAAGATCAAAGCTTCCAAGGCACCGAAGTTCAAAGCAAGCAAGACATTAAAGGACGAAGTAAAATAATAGCAACTGAAAAAGGAACCTGTTTGAAACAAGTTCCTTTTTTATGCTCAGTCTTCAATATAGACGCGCTTCATGACGACCGGGCGGACCGGTTTGTCGCGGAACCCGGTGCGGGTATTTGCAATCTCGTCAACAGTATCCATTCCTTCGACGACTTTTCCGAAGGCTGCGTAGTTTCCGTCAAGATGCGGAGCATCCGCATGCATGATGAAGAACTGGCTGCTGGCACTGTCGGGATCCATAGCCCTGGCCATGGAAATGACACCGCGTACATGTTTGATCGGGTTCGGATGTCCGTTGGAAGCAAACTCACCGACGATGTTCTTTCCGGAACCGCCTGTCCCGTTTCCTTTCGGATCGCCGCCCTGGATCATAAATCCGCGGATGATGCGGTGGAAGGTAAGTCCGTCATAGAAGCCTTTCTGTACCAGTGACCGGAAATTCTTAACTGTTGCCGGCGCTGCTTTTTCATCAAGTTCGATTTTAATGATGCCGCCGTTATCCATTTCGATAATAACCATTCTTTTTCTCCTCCTTTTCAAAAAAAGGCATTTCTGCCTTTTTATTATAACTTATTTGATATGCCAGATATCATTATTGTATTCCGTGATCGTACGGTCGCTGGAGAAGAAGCCTGCACGCGCGATATTCGCGAGGGCTTTCCGCTTCCACCATTCACGGTTTTCATATTCATATAATGCGGTTTCCTTGACGAAGCAGTAGCTTTCCAGATCCAGCAGGGTCATGAACCAGTCCTTGTTGATGAGGTTGTCCTTCAGTTCTTTCAGCATCTCTTCGTTGCCGATCTTCAGCATAGCTTCACTTGTGATGAAGTCAACACACTCATGAATGGAATGACTGCGGTTGTAGAAATCCTGCGGATGATATCCGTTCGTGTTGTAGAGACGGATGACATCATCGCTGCTGCGGCCGAAGATGTAGATGTTCTCGGCACCGACAAGGTTCTTGATCTCGACATTCGCGCCGTCCATCGTACCGAGCGTAACAGCGCCGTTCAGCATGAACTTCATGTTTCCGGTGCCGCTGGCTTCCTTGGATGCCAGGGAGATCTGTTCGGAGATATCACATGCGGAAACGATCACCTCAGACTTGTGGACGTTGTAGTTCTGCAGCATGACGACCTTCAGATATTTGGATACTTCCGGATCATTGTTGATGAGTTCCTGCAGGCACAGGATGAGATGGATGATATTCTTCGCCATCTTGTATGCCGGCGCTGCCTTGGCACCGAAAATAACAGTGACAGGACGCGGCGGGATCTGTCCGTTCTTGATCTGCAGGTATTTGAAGATGACCCACAGCGCATTCATCTGCTGGCGCTTGTATTCATGCAGACGCTTGACCTGGATGCAGTATACGGAATCAGGATTGATCTCGATGCCTTCTCTTTCCTTGATCAGTTTCGCCAGTTTGACTTTGTTTTCATGCTTGATGCGGTCTACGGTATCCAGCGTGTTCTGGTCATTGTAGAAATACATCAGACGTTCCAGTTCATTGGCGTTTTTCTTCCAGTCTTCACCGATCAGGACATCGATGAAGTCCGCCAGTTTCGGATTGGCATGCAGGATCCAGCGGCGGAAGGTGATGCCGTTGGTCTTGTTGTTGAATTTGTGCGGATATTTCTCATAGAACGGACGAAGTTCCTGGTTCTTCAGGATCTCTGTATGCAGAGCAGCGACACCGTTGATGGAATGCGAGAAATGCATGTCCATGCGGGCCATGTGCACACGCTTGTCTCCGTCGATAATGTTCAGATTCGGATTGTTGTGATAAGCGCAGGCAACCGCAAAATCCAGACCCTGGATGATCGGCATCAGCTGAGGAACAACTTCCTGCAGGTAATCCAGCGGCCATTTTTCCAGCGCTTCCGCCAGGATCGTATGGTTCGTATAGGCGCAGACATTTGTGACGAGGTCGGCCGCTTCATGCATCGTAATGCCTTCCTTCATGAGGAGGCGGATCAGTTCCGGGATGATCATGGAAGGATGTGTGTCATTGATCTGTACTGCGACATACTGGTCCAGTTTGCGCAGATCATGGCCTTTTTCCTTTTCTTCCTTAATGATCAGCTGGGCAGCGTTGCTTACCATGAAATACTGCTGGTAGATACGCAGAAGCTGACCGTCCTTGTCGCTGTCGTCCGGATAGAGGAACAGCGTCAGGTTCTTTTCGATATCTTTCTTGTCAAAGGAAATGCCTTCCTCGACAATGGATTCATCGATTGTATCCAGATCGAACAGATGCAGGGCGTTGCGTCCGGTCTTATAGCCGACGACATCCAGGTCATACATGTGGGAATGATAGATCTTTCCGCCCAGTTCGACCGGGAATGTGACATCTGTATCCCTCAGCATGGTCTTTGCGTCCAGCCATTCATCCGGGATCTCATACTGCTGGTGGTCTTTGAATGTCTGCTTGAACAGACCGAAATGATAGTTCAGACCGATACCGTCGCCTTCCAGATTGAGGGTGGCGATGGAATCGAGGAAACAAGCCGCGAGACGTCCGAGTCCGCCGTTTCCCAGAGAAGGTTCCTTCTCACGTCTCTCGATATCAAGGAAATCACGGTTGTGTTTTTCCATGATCTCCAGCATTTCATTATACAGGCCGAGGTTGATCAGATCCTTTCCCAGTTGTTTTCCGACCAGAAATTCGGCACTGATGTAATATACTTTCTTGTTTGTGTGAATCTTCGGGAGGCTGATGATCTCATCCTGTACCAGGTCCACGCACGCTTCATAGATTTCCTTATCTGTCGCGTCATCAATCGGCTTCGACAGTTTCTTTACAAGCTTTTCTTCAAGATTCATAAATGTTCTCCAATTTCTGTTTTGCATGTTTTTAGATATAAATATAGAAAAACATACTTGATTAAGATACACTAAAAACAGAAATAAGGGAAGTGAAAATATGAGAAAAGCAGGAATGTTGATGCCTGTTTCAGCCCTGCCTGACCGTCATGGCTGCGGGTGTTTCGGGAAAAATGCATACCATTTTGCGGATCTGATCAGACAATGCGGGATATCGATCTGGCAGATTTTACCGCTGAATCCTCTTGGCTACGGCAACTCCCCGTATCAGCCGTATTCTTCATATGCGATGGATGAGATCTATATCTCGCTTGACCTTCTGGAAGAGAAGGGACTGATCGGGAAAACGCCGTCATTCCACCGCAACGCGGACATCGTTGCCTATGAGACAGTGCGGAATTTCAAGGACAGATATCTGCGGGAAGCGTACGCCAATTTCCAAAAAGATGCGGCGTATGAAGCGTTTGCCGGACAGACATGGGTACAGAATTACGCGGTATTCATGACGCTGAAAAAGAAAAACGGCATGCGCTGCTGGACGGAATGGCCGGAAAAAGAAAAAGACATCCTGAACCAGGATAAAGACGCTCTTAAACCATATGCGGATGAGATCGGTTATCGGATCTTCCTGCAGTATATCCTCTTTACGCAGTGGAATGACCTGAAGAAATACGCGAATGACAGAGGCATCGAGATCGTAGGCGATCTGCCGTTCTATGTCGGGCTCGATTCCGCGGATGTGTTCGCGAACCGGAAATGCTTCCTGCTGGATAAGGACGGGGAACCGGATTTCATTGCCGGTGTACCGCCGGATTATTTCGCAAAATACGGTCAGAGATGGGGCAACCCGATCTATGACTGGGATTATATGGAGAAGACAAAGTTCCAATTCTGGATCGAAAGGATCGCCTATTCCAGGAAGATGTTCGACCAGGTAAGGGTAGATCATTTCCGGGCATTTGATACATACTGGAAGATCCCGTCATCATGCCCGACCGCGATCGAAGGCGAATGGATCGAAGCACCGGGCTATGCCCTGTTTGATGAGCTGTTCCGCCAGTATCCGGATATCAAGATCATTGCGGAAGACCTCGGCGACCTGCGCGACGAAGTGCTCGTGCTGCGGGACCATTACAAATTCAGAGGCATGCGGGTCATCCAATTCTCGTTCAATGCGGTCGGAATGCCGGAAGACAGGGAGCATCTGATTGTTTATACCGGTACGCATGACAACGATCCGATCCTTTCCTGGTACCATTCACTGCCGAACAGGGAGAGAAGGGCTATGCGCAGATATCTGTGGAATCACGGATACCGGAAACACAGCTTCTCAAAGGATATTATCGATTATTCACTGGATTCCAACGCAGATACCGCCATCATACCGATCGCGGACTGGATCCATGCCGGCCACGAGGCAAGGCTGAATACGCCCGGCAGCGTCGGCTCGCCCAACTGGGAATGGCGCATGAAGGATTTCAGCCGTTTCAACCGGTATCTGGATGAGATCACGGAAGCAGTTGAGAGATCCGGACGGCGGAATGATCTCTGATTGTGCTATAATCTCTGTCAAAAGGAAAAACACGAAATGGGGTTATTGTTAAATATACTGAAATCACTGATATACGGAATCATACAGGGAATCACGGAGTGGCTTCCCATCAGCAGCACGGGGCATCTGATCATGATGCGGACATTCATGCCGCTGAATGTATTTGCGGATGCCGCAATGAATGACGCGTTCTGGAACATGTACAAGGTCGTGATCCAGTTCGGCAGTATTCTGGCGGTGATCCTGCTGTATTTCTACCGGCTGAACCCGTTCAATTCCAAACTGCGGCAAAAGCAGAAAACAAGGATCTGGCGATTATGGATCATGATCCTGATCGCGTCCGTACCGACAGCTGTGATCGGGCTTCTGCTCGATGACTGGGTCGACGCGAAAATGAATACACCGGTCGTGATCGCGGTCATGCTGATCGTATACGGCATACTGTTTATCCTTATCGAGAATATGAACCGTCCCGTCAAGGTCAGACATACCGGTCAGATCACTGTTGACAAGGCACTGCTGACAGGTCTGTTCCAGTCACTGGCACTGATTCCGGGCACCAGCCGTTCCGGCGCTACGATCCTCGGTGAAACACTGATCGGGTTTGACCGGCCGGCCGCTGCGGAATTCTCATTCTTCCTGGCGATTCCGACCATGTTCGGCGCCAGCCTGCTCAAGCTGATCAAAATGAAAATATCCCTGAATGCCGGTGCGGTGCTGGTCCTGCTTGCGGGTCTGTTATCGGCGTTCATCGTATCGATCGTCGTGATCCGCAAACTGATCACTTATCTGCGTACGCATGATTTCAAGATCTTCGGCGTTTACCGTATCCTGCTTGGTGCGGTCGTCCTGATCTTCGCGTTATTGAAAGTTTTATAAGTCTATGAACACAGGATTATCCATCGGCAGTCTCTTTCTTGAGGGACTGCTGTCATTCTTTTCACCCTGCGTACTTCCGCTTGTGCCTCTGTAT
>CACZPD010000162.1 GCA_902782955.1 uncultured Erysipelotrichaceae bacterium | reverse complement strand
CGTTCCTAAGCGAATTATAGATCATTCGAAAACAAATTGGGAGAGGTTCTCCTGTTTTCGTCATGGCCTTTCCATAAAAAGTGGAAACCCTCTTTCTTTGAAGATTTCTACTTGACTTAAGTTATCGAATTTTTGTGCGTGATCTGTACCAGAATAATAAAAACAGGAAAGGAAGAACAGAACTATGCATGCGGAACGAATTTTGCTCAGACAGGGAGAGGATGAAGGCGGAATTGCCTGCGGTCCATGCGGAGGAAGTAATGTAACGGAAGGACTTTACCAGAACGAAGGTGAGCTCTTCTTTGTGAGTATGTCCAGAACGGACAGGTTTGCGAATGCCTATGTTTCCCGTACGTCGTTATTTGATATCCTGGTCCATCTGATGGATCGTAAAACAGACATGGAATATGAAATGGATGTGCTGGAACGGTATTCCCTGGAACAGTACGATCTGACCCTGCCGGATACAGACCAGATCAAATTTTCCGTATATGTTGAACAGATCACAGATATCCTTGAGACAGACGGCTGGGAGGATGAACCGGAATAAACTTTTTCAGACACAACAAGAAAAACATGGCCGATTTCTCAACGTTGGCCATGTTTTCAGTTTGTATTAAAGTTTTTTGAATTCTTCGGCGCCTTTGTGGTTCAGCCAGTACAGCAGGATCAGGGAACCGATCGCAAACAGTGCTGTCCAGAGGGACATATACAGTACAGCTCCGATCTTATACGCGGCTGTCATATACAGTATCACAAAGACAGCGCAGACAGCCCAGCTGCCAAGCAATGCAATCAGAATGGCACCGCTCTGTTTGATCGGGGAAAGCTCATTCGTCCAGTTGAACAGCGGCATTTTGAGACCGATAAATGTACAGAACAGGGCTGAGAATACCATGAACATCAGCGGCATCAGGAACAGCAGGATCCGCAGCGGCAATGTCGTATTGACGACGGATACGGCACAGATCACGGCAAACAATAACGGAACACCTGTCAGGATCAGCTGCACACTTGTTTTGGCAAGCAGGACCTGGCGCGGTTCTACCGGCAGAGACTGCGGGATCCAGAGGCTTTTGCCTTCCAGGGATATCGACGGAGCTGCCATGTCATTCATGGATACCATGGTGCATAATCCCGCACAGATCAGGATGACAGAGAAGCCCGGCATGTTCCGGAACACTTCCTCGAGTATGAGGAAGGCTTCCTTCCCTTTATACAGCAGAAGTCCGCCGCAGAGAGGTATAAACACTGTTCCCAGACCGCAGTTCAGCATATAGTTTGCGCTGGAGGTAAACCGGCTGAACTCTTTCTGCAGGAGGGCAGCGAATACCGTTTTCTGCCTGACAGTTTTTTCGACATAGCGTTTCTTTTCCGTACTTCCTCCGGCTGCCGCGATCTTCAGGAATGTGCGTGACAGCAGTACAAGCGTCAGTACGGTCAGGACTGCTGCAATTGCGGTATACAGACCGGCAGCGAGCCAGTCGCCTTCACCGATCCGGCCGAACAGGTAAAGGGGATACGCGGATCCTTTGATCTTTTCGCCGTAGATCAGTGCGTTCGCGAGCATATCCTGCAGGATGCCGGCTGCCTTGAAGTAGAAGAAATAATATAAACCGAGAAAAGCAAGGGCAAGCAGTACGGAAATATAGCTCTTGTTTTTCAGCTTGACGCTGACCTTTGCGACGACCCAGCCAAGGGCACAGGACAGAAACAGGATCAGCAGGGAAATGATCACAAACAGCAGGATGCCGCAGATGAAGCGGGAAGCGGTGAACCCGCATTTGATCCAGTATACGGCGAGCATCGGGATCAGTACCGTTGCCGAATACATCGTACCCAGCAGCCATACATTGATGATCCTTGCCATGACGATCGTCCGGACGGGGATCGGCATGGACAACAGCAGGTCATTGTCCCTGGAAAGATATAATCCGGAATAGGTATTGAATACACTGCCGAAAGCACCGAGTACCACGGCAAGGATCGACATAAGCAGGAAATACAGCCAGCCTATGCCGAGGCTGTCAAGCGGTTCGCACAGCGTCAGGGACAATGCGGTAAACATGCCACCCAGTACACCTGCCATCAGCAGGATAAAGAATATGAACCATGCGGCGACTGCCCATTTGGACCGCATTTTGTTTTTCTTCTCATCGTAGAAGTAGTTTCTGAATACTTCCGCGAGCTGTTTTTTGACGAGGACCCAAAGCATTTATTCTTCCTCCAGCTCCAGGAATACTTCTTCCAGGCTGTCATCGCCTTTTACTTCTTCCATCGTGCCTGCTTTGATCAGTTTTCCCTGTTTGATGATCGCTACTTTGTCACAGAGCTTTTCCGCCACTTCCAGCACATGCGTGGAGAAGAAGATCGCGCCGCCGTTGTCGCAGTGTTCGCGCATCATTTCCTTCAGGAGATGGGAAGCTTTCGGATCCAGTCCGACGAAGGGCTCATCCATGATGATCAGCTTCGGGGAATGCATCAGTCCGGAAATGACAGCCAGTTTCTGTTTCATACCGTGTGAATAGGCGGAGATCGGTTGTGCCAGATCGTCTGTCAGCTCAAAGATATCCGCGTATTTCCGGATCTTTTCCTGTCGTTCAGCGGCAGGGATCGCATAGATATCACCGATGAAATTCAGATATTTGATGCCGCTCATGAATTCATACAGGTCCGGGTTATCCGGTATATAAGCCAGGTCACGTTTGCAGAGGATCGGATCCTGCGTAATGGAATGTCCGTTGATCGTGATCATTCCTTCATCAAACTGCAGGATGCCGACAGCGCTCTTGAGCGTTGTGGTCTTGCCGGCACCGTTATGACCGATAAATCCGTATATTTCTCCGGGACGGATATGCAGACTGAGGTCATCTACCGCAGTCTTATCGCCGTAGCGTTTTGTAAGATGTTCGATTTTCAGCATATAAACCTTTCTTTTTCAGCATTCACTGATTTTGCATTATGTGCGTTCATATAAAATTTGCAGATAAACCGTACGATTCCCAAATAATGAAAGCGGAAAATAAACGATTTCTCTGAAGATATATTATAGAGCATCACATCCGGTCCTTAAATAACAAAGGTATTGTCTATATGGAAAAGGAAGATTTTTGTCATGGATGTTTCTGTCTGCCGCAAAGATCACCGGTCATCAGAAGGGTATGAAATGTCTTATACTGTATTAAAAATTTCGTGCAATATATAGAAATAGAAGTGCAATATAAGTATAATGACACTGAAAGAAGGAAGGTGATACAATGACCGGAACAACGACGAATATCAGTATTCGTATGGACACAAAGCTGAAAGCACAGGCAGAAGCTCTGTTTGGTGAACTGGGTATGAATCTGACCACGGCATTCAATATTTTCGTGCGTCAATCCCTGCGTGAAGGCAGAATTCCTTTCGAAATTTCTTTGAACAAACCAAATCCCGAGACTGCAGCTGCAATGCGGGAGGCGAAAGGTATTGCAAAAGATCCTTCTGTAAAAGGGTATCAGGACCTGGATGAACTGTTTGCGGATCTGAAGGAATGAAAGAAACAAAATACACAGTCAAATTCACATCTCAGTTTAAAAAAGGCTATAAACTGGCGATGAAGCGCAGATTGAAAATAGAACTTCTGGATGAAGTAATTACTGCTTTGTCGTTGGGAGAGACTCTTCCGGAGAAGTACAGAGATCATGCCCTTACCGGGAGCTGGACCGGTTTCCGGGAATGTCATATTATGCCTGACTGGCTTCTGATTTACCGTAAAGATGACGATGTGCTGGTACTGACTCTGACCCGCACAGGTTCACACAGTGATTTATTTTCAAAATAGAAACAAATCATAAGAAACCCGGCATGATGCCGGGCTTCATTGTTCCTATAGAAATATAGTTTCAGCTGTATGAAGGATAATCAGCCAGATCGTTGATGAGGCTCCAGAATTCTGTGAAATTGCCGAGGACGTACATGTGTTCCGTACCATATACGCTGTATTCCAGATTCTTCAGATTGAGACTGATAAATTCTTCTGTTTCATCTCCGAAGGTAAAGGCAACGGAGTTGTAGTTGTCGGTAACGAATTCTTCCGTTTCCTGATCGATCGTGATCTTTGTGAATGCATCGGTGATCTGTTTAATCGTTTCAGGATCTGTTATGTCCGCTGTTTCCTGCATGCCCATGTGATCAATTATGATATTGATCCTGACAGGCAGTTCTTCTTTCATGTTCCGGATATAGTCACTCTTATGTACCTCAAATAAATATTCCCCGGGCTGCGGCAGGTGTACCGGCGGCATTTCTTCCGCTGTCAGGCAGGATTCGATCGTGACTTCGAGTGTTTTGACATTCTTTCCCGTCTTCTGCTGGAAGCCGAAAGAAGCCGTAGTTGTCTGTCCCGGATCCAGCGGTGTATCCTGTCCGTTCCACGCATCATGGAACGTAAATACTTCATTTCCGGAAGCGTCTTTTCCGAGAACGGTATAACTGATCTGCATCAGGGACTGATCCTCTGCGGTATTCAGGAATTCCGTCTCCAGATGAAATACGGTATATCCGTTCTTTTTATTTTCAACAGAGAGTTTTGTCTGTGCAAGGATCCCGTCGGATTCTGTTTTGACAGCAGGAGCGCCGGCTGTGCATCCGGTCAGAAGCAGAAGGGAAGAAAGAAATATGACAGCCTTTTTCATAGCAGAGTCCTCCTTTATACCTTAAAAGTGTTATAAAGGAGGCTGTTCTTACATAAAAAACAGCAGAATAAAAGAAATGGTCCGTATGGACCATGTTCATTTCTTTTTATTGGCGTCTCTTTTAAGCTCTTCGCGGAAGAGGAGGAAATACCTGATCGAGAAATAGACGAACAGGATCAGGGCAGCAGTTACTGCGATCATGATGTAGGTGGAGATGCCTTTCTCGATCATAGGAAGGAAATAGAATTCCGTAAAACCGATCAGAAAGACGCTGCGGATATTTTTCAGAAACGCGGTCATGCCGGAAGTGTTGCTGGCATACTGCGGATAGACGTAGTACATATAGGCGCTGATCAGGGCGTGTACCGCAAGGATAAGCATGAAGATCGCGATCGGCGAAGGATCACCGATCTGGTAAATGAGACCGAACAGGCCGAAAACGGCAGCCATTCCGAGATGCAGTTTGACCCAGGTCCCGAATCGTTTCGGTTCCGGTGCGGTCACTGTATTTTTCTTCTTCTTATTATTGGACATAATGATACCTCATGCATTCTATTGTACGGCATACGTCGTATGAATCAATCAAAAGAAAGCTTCGATCCCGTTCTTCTCAAAAGTCTCTTTATATTCCTGCAGATCTTCCGGATGCAGGGCAGGAATATCCTGATATGCGTATGCCTTGCCGAGCTGGCTGTACTTGTTTTCACCGAACTGGTGGAACGGCAGGAGCTGGCATTTCGAAGCACCGATCTCCTTCAGGCATTTCGCCATCTTTTCCGCATCGATGAGGGAATTGTTGAAGTCCGGAATAACAGGTATCCTTGGCAGTACTTCCTTTCCTGCCTGGATCGCCTGCTTCATATTTGCGACCGGGAGTTTGTTTGTGACGCCGGTACCGATCCTGTGCGCTTCCGGATCCCAGTGCTTCAGGTCCATCAGGATCACATCCAGGTATTCCATGAGTCCGGCAAAGACTTCCGGATCGGCGTATCCTGTTGTTTCCACGCAGGTATTGAGGCCTTCTTCTTTGGCTGCTTTGAGCAGCTGGGCCGCAAAAGCAGGCTGTACGAGCATCTCCCCGCCGGAGAGCGTAATGCCGCCGCCGCTTTCCTCATAGAAGACTTTATCCTGCAGGACAACATCCAGTACTTCCTGTACGGATTTTGTCTCGCCTTCTATTTCCAGTGCCCGGCCCGGACATTCCCGGATGCATTTGCCGCAGGAAACACAGTACGCGTGGTCGATGATGATCTCGCCTGCGTCCTGGGAAACAGCGTGCTTCGGACATATTTCAACGCAATGGCTGCAGTGCATGCATTTACTCTCGTGCCATATGACCTGCGGTTTTGCCAGCTGGCTTTCCGGGTTGGAACACCATCTGCAGCGGAGCGGACAGCCCTTGAAGAATACGACAGTACGGATACCCGGCCCGTCATTGACGCTGTATTTCTGTATATTGAATATTGTTCCTTTTATTGTGCGGTCTGCCTGTGTCATTTCCAGCCTCCTGTATTTATTCCGAAAGGATCACTTTCATACCTTTTTCCTGCAAAGCGTTCTTTGTTTCTTCATCCAGTGCCGCATCGGTAATGACAACAGAGGATCCGGGGGATATGTTGAGCGGTACCGTACCGGCTACGCCGAATTTCTCGCTCTCTGTCAGGATCACGATCTGATCCGCGGAAGCGGACAGGTCGCGCACGGCCTGCGCACGCATCTGGTCCTTGTTGGTAAAGCCTGTTCTTTCGCTCCATCCGTCTGTCCCGACCATACAGTACTGTACATGGTAATTCATGGCACCGTCCCTGACCATCGGACCTACCAGGCACTGGGAGTCATTCTGATAGATGCCTCCAAGCAGCACGATATTTGCGGATGTTGAACGGATATAGTCCGCGATAAAGGCGCTGTTTGTTACGATCGTGACATTGTTTCTGGATGAGGCGATGACGGAAGCCGCCAGTGCGCAGCAGCTGCCGTTCTCGATCATGACGGTATCGCCGTCATGGACCAGTTCCGCTGCCTTTGCGGCGATCTTCATCTTCTGTTCATAGTGGTAGGCAAGTCTGCCGTTGATGTCATCCGAGCTGTTGAGTTCGGCAAATCCATGCACGCGCCTGACCATATGTTTCTCTTCCAGACGGTCCAGGTCTTTCCGGACGGTCACCTGGGAAACACCGAGGATCCCGGACAATTCCGTAACCTCCATCCGTCCCCTGGACGTCAGAAGATCCAGTATTTTTGTCTCTCTTTCTTTTTTCATCATTTATCTCCGATTTCATTATAACCCCAAAAAGTTACGAACGAAAGATAAATTGTTTACGAAATCGACTTTATTACTTGACATTATATGTATAATTGGCTATATTGTGTTTGCAACGAAACAAGAGACACTTACGAACGTAAATGGAGGAAGATATGGAAAACAAGGAACACTTCGGGGCACTGACAGAAAGAATGCAGGCATTCCGTGAGGAAGTGCTGGATGAAAAACCGTATGTGGATGCGGAGCGTGCCGTACTTGCGACAGAAGCGTACGCAGAAAACAAAAACCAGCCGAGAGTCATGATGAGGGCGCTGATGCTGAAGAAGATCCTCGAAAACATGTCCGTCTATATTGAAGATAAAACACTGCTTGCGGGCAACCAGACAACGAAAAACAGGAACGCGCCGGTCTTCCCGGAATATACGCTGAAGTTTATCATCGATGAGCTGGATCTCTTTGAAAAGAGAGACGGGGATGTTTTCTATATTACAGAAGAGACAAAGGAACAGATCAGGTCCATCGCATCGTTCTGGGATAACAACAACCTCAGGGCAAGAGGGGAAGCGCTGCTTCCGGATGAAGTATCTGTCTTCATGGAAACCGGTGTATTCGGCATGGAAGGCAAGCTGAATGCCGGCGACGCGCATCTGGCAGTCAATTATGAAAAGATCTTGAAAGAAGGCCTGAAGGGATATGAGGAAAGAACAAGGGCGTTGAAAGACGGACTGGATCTGACAGACCCGGAATCCATCGATAAGTATGTATTCTATAAAGCAGTCCTGACCGTGATCGACGCGGTCCATACATTCGCGAACAGATACAGCGCGCTGGCTGCGGAAATGGCGGAAAAGGAAAGTGATCCGAAGAGAAAAGCGGAACTGCTGGAAATGAGCAGGATCTGCGCAAAAGTACCGTATGAACCGGCTTCTTCCTTCAAAGAAGCAGTACAGTCCGTCTGGTTCATCCAGCTGATCCTGCAGATCGAATCCAACGGACATTCCTTAAGCTACGGCAGGTTCGACCAGTATATGTATCCGTATTTCATCAATGACCTGAAGAGCGAAAGGATCACAAAGGCGGAAGCGCTGGAACTGCTGACATGCCTGTGGATCAAGACGCTGACGATCAATAAAGTAAGAAGCCAGGCACATACATTAAGTTCTGCCGGTTCCCCGATGTACCAGAATGTTACGATCGGCGGACAGACAACGGACAGGAAGGACGCTGTCAATGAACTGAGCTTCCTGGTTCTGCAGTCGGTAGCGCAGACCAGACTGACACAGCCGAACCTGACCGTCCGGTATCACGCCAACCTGAACAAGGAATTCTTCGATGAGTGCATCGAAGTCATGAAGCTCGGATTCGGCATGCCCGCCTTCAACAATGACGAAGTCATCATTCCTTCCTTCATCAACTGGGGCGTTAAGGAAGAGGACGCATATAATTACAGCGCGATCGGCTGTGTGGAAACAGCTGTGCCCGGCAAATGGGGCTACAGATGCACCGGCATGTCCTATGTCAACTTCCCGCGACTGCTGTTATGCGCCATGAACAACGGCGTGGACCTGACAAGCGGAAAGAGATTTACAAAAGGCTATGGCTACTTCACGGAGTGGAAGGACTACGACGAGCTGAAGGAAGTATGGGACAAGACGCTGCGGGAATATACCAGATACAGCGTCATCGTGGAAAACGCGATCGACAAGGCAAGTGAAAGAGATGTACCGGATATCCTGTGTTCCGCCCTGACCGATGACTGCATCGGCAGGGGAAAGACGATCAAGGAAGGCGGTGCGGTCTATGACTTCATCTCCGGCCTGCAGGTCGGCATTGCCAATATGGCAGACTCCCTGGCGGCGATCAAAAAGCTGGTCTACGAAGAAAAGAAGATCACGCCGGAACAGTTATGGAATGCCATCCTCGATGACTTCCAAAGCGAAGAGAACAAAAAGATCCAGGAGATGCTGGTCAATGAAGCGCCGAAGTACGGCAATGACAACGACTATGTGGATGATCTCGCGGTGGAATGCTATGAACCGTACATCGATGAGATCAGGAAGTATCCAAGCACCCGCTACGCAAGAGGCCCCATCGGCGGTATCCGCTATGCCGGAACATCTTCCATCAGTGCCAACGTCGGCCAGGGTATGGGTACGATGGCTACACCGGACGGAAGGAACGCGAAGGAACCGCTGGCGGAAGGATGCTCGCCGGCGCACAACGCGGACAAGAACGGACCGACGGCTGTATTCAAGTCCATCACAAAACTTCCTACCGAAAAGATCACGGGCGGTGTCCTGCTGAACCAGAAGATGACGCCGCAGATGCTGTCAACGGAAGAAAACAAACAGAAGCTGGAAATGATGCTGAGGGCATTCTTCAACCGTCTGCACGGTTACCATGTCCAGTACAATATCGTATCCCGGGAGACCCTGCTGGATGCGCAGGCACACCCGGAGAAGCATAAAGACCTCATTGTCCGTGTTGCCGGATACAGCGCATTCTTCAATGTACTGTCCAGGAAGACACAGGATGACATTATCGGAAGAACAGAACAGTCACTGTAATAGAAAGAAGGAAAGAAAGATGAAACTGTTTATTGATGACGCGAATCTTGAAGCGATCAGAGAACTGAATGAATATTACCCGGTAGACGGTGTTACAACCAATCCGTCCATTCTCGCAAAGGCAAAAAGAGATCCGAGGGAAACGCTGAAGGGGATCCGTGAGATCATCGGCGAAGACAAGATCATCTTTGCCCAGGCAGTTGACCTGACATACGAAGGAATGATCAAAGATGCCCATATGATCATGGAGCTTTTGGGTAAGAATACAGTAGTCAAACTTCCTTCCACCCCGACAGGCTTCAAGGCCATGATGGCACTGAAGAAGGAAGGCATCCCCACCTGCGGTACGGTCGTCTATACACCGATGCAGGCATATCTGGCAGCCAAGGCGGGCGCTTCCTATGTCGCCCCGTATGTCAACCGCATCGACAACATGGGATATGACGGCGTCGGTGTTGTAAAGAAGATCCAGAATATCCTGGAAAACAACGGCATGGACTGCGAAGTACTGGCAGCGTCGTTCAAGAACAGCCAGCAGGTACTGGAACTGGCGGAATACGGCGTAGGCAATGCCACATGTGCCGCGGATGTCATCAAGGGTTTCGTAAAGAACCTGGCGATCGACGGCGCGATCAATGACTTCGTAAAGGATTTCGAAGCACTGACCGGCAAGACATCCATGTCAGGGCTGGAATAATAAAATAAACCGGAGAAAGCTCCGGTTTATTGCATATCAGAGGGAAAACTATAATTTTTTAACATATAATCTCAAGCGCTTATGGAGTTCATTTTCATAGTAATCTTTATCAAAATGATCGGTAATAATATCGGTAACCATTTTCTCGAATAGTTTTTTCTCACAAAGACAAACAGGAAGAGGCCAGTTATACAGTGCATCAATTATCCTGGGATCGTATGCGTCCTTCAGCTTTGAGATTCTTTCAATTATGCGTGGAGCAAACATAATACAGGAATAGAAAAGATTGTCTATTGAACTGCCCCAGTGAAAAAGGACAGTAATCAAAAAAGACGGAACACCTTCTATACAATGAAAAATAGGAGGTGTTTTCTTTATGGCAGGAAAAGCAAACAATAAGTATTCATACGAATTCAAGAAAGAGGCAGTGGAGAAATATCTTAGCGGACGTTATGGAGGATGCGACATTCTGTCAAGGGATTTGGGATTACGATCACCAACACAGTTAAAAAACTGGGTAAAACTGTACAGGCAAGATCCGGAACTTCTGAAACAGGATGGACGTAGACTCGGAAAGAAGGATGGAGTCCATAAAGGCAGACCCAAGAAAGAAAAACTAGATGAACTGTCCAAAGATGAACAAATCGAATATCTGAAGATGGAGAACGCTATACTAAAAAAAGCGAAGGCTCTCCGCAAAAACTACGGAGAGCACTGAGGTATATGGTTATCTACGACCTGAAAGAGAATTACAGGATATCGCACATGTGCAGATATCTGAATGTGTCTTCCAGCGGCTACTACCGGTGGCTGAAACTTGGGAGACCGATCCGCTATTCATTCGATGAGGTACTGGCGGACATGATCGAAGAGATCTTCTATGAAACATATAAGGGATACAGATTCATAAGAGATGAAATCATACGCCGATATGGAGTGATATATAACGATAAAACAGTATATAAATACATGAAAATACTGGAATTATCCTCCCCGATCCGGAAAAAGCGATACCAGTGCTGCACAAAACAGAATCCTAATGAAAAAGCGAGGATCGTCTGTAACAACTTCCTCGCCCGTAACTTCACCGCTTCACGTCCCCTGGAAAAGCTCGTGACGGATGTCAGTTACATTTACAGTCAGGAAGGCCG